>NZ_JBSVXS010000035.1:0-50475 GCF_054070155.1 Pseudomonas sp. SDT291_1_S447 | reverse complement strand
TACAGGGAGAATACATTTCAAATGTAGGAGCTGCCGAAGGCTGCGATCTTTTGATCTTCAGGATTGGATAATGCTCAACCGTTCACCGACGACCATCTCGGTAATCCAGTCCACCAGAATCGAGGTGTACGCCTGCTGCGACACCGGTTCGCTCAACGCATGGTCGGCGCCGTCGATAATCCGGTGCGTCAATGAATGGGTCTGCTGACACGCCGCGCGGTAACTCATGATCGCTGCATGCGGGACGTAATCGTCGGTTTCCGACTCCACCAGCAACACATCCCCGGTGAATTGCGAGCAGGCATGCAATGCCCGATTAGTGTCCGCGCGCACCAGCGTGCTGCGGTAATCACGCAAATCGGCCTTGTCCAGCTCACGCTTGGGTGTGTGCCATTGCTCGTCGCGATACAGTGCCGGCACGCGCAACGCCAGCCAGCGTACCGGACGCAGCGAAGTCAGGATCGCCGCCAGGTAACCGCCATAACTGGTGCCGACCACGGCGATCGCCGAGGTGTCGAGCGCCGGATGCGCGAGCAAGCGGTCATACGCCGCGAGCAAATCACGCAGATTGTCTTCGCGCGTTACACGGGTCAGCGGGATCCCGGTACCGCCGGTGTGCCCGCGCAAATCGAAGGTCAGGCACACGCAACCGAGACCGGCGATGCCTTTGGCGCGCTCAAGGTCGCGCTCCTGACTACCGCCCCAACCGTGCACAAACAATACCCCCGGCACTTTCGATTTGGGACTGAGAAATGTCCCGCTCATCTGTTCATCATCAATGTCGATTTGAATGCTTTCGCTTCTAGCCGTCATAGGATTTGACCGTTACGTATTTAAGGAGAAAATCACTGTTTTCGGCCGGGCCGCGATACACCTCGATGGCGTCCGCTGGCAACGGCTGATCGATGTAGGTTTCTACCGAAGACACGCGGATCGCGCGCATTCCCGGATCGTTGACGAAGCTTTGCAGCGCCGCCACTTCGGCACTGCTGGCGCCGCCCATGCGCCAGGATTGTTCGAGCACGCCGCTACGGGATTTGCCGTTGCTGTCCAGGCCCTGGGCAATGTCGTAATTGCGCCGCGAGGCATAGAAGCGCGGATAGGCTTCATTGGCGGCGCTGTCAAAAATCTGCGCCTGTTCGATGGCCAGGCGCACATCATCCGCCAGATCCAGCGCCAGCAGATCGTCATAGCCGCCCTGCACCACCAACAGGTTCGAGCCGCCGTACACGTCTTCGCCGTGGGCATCCTTGGTCAAGTATTGATCACCGCAGTAGCTCAGCACCTTGTCGCCGATGAATGACTGGCCGACGCTGTGGGTGACGACATCGCTCAAGTCCTGTTCCAGCACCATGCCTTCGCTGAATTGTTTTTCAATGCCGGGGCGGGTAAGGATTTCGTCGAAAGCATCGAGGCTTTTGATCACTTCCTGCCCGCGACCGGCGCAGGCGTGAACCGGCTTCAAGCGGATCGGGCCGCTGTACAGCAAGTGCTCGGCAGCGGGCCGCGCGTCTTCCAGCGCAAAAACGCTTAGGCCATCGAGGACCACGTTACGCACGCGCTCGGAAAATAACGGCGACCAGCCTTGCGGCGCATGAGCCAGATGACTGCGCAAACCGTGACTGATGGCTTTGGTGCAGATGAAGTCATGTTCGACAAAGCCGCCCCACAGATCATCAGGGCCTTTGATGCCGAGTTGATGAGCGCTGGCCGTGCCGACGATGGTTTGCGTCGGTAGCAGATACAGGTCGCGGCCGCGGTGTTTGTCCGGGTCGTAGCTGCCGCCGAACTTGCATCCGAGAATCTGCGTCAGCCATCGTGCCAGCGCCTTGTTGGTCTGTACTTCATGTTGCGGCGCGCCGGCGCGCACCGAGTGGGCGACGACGATTTTCCTGCGGGGTGTCGGGGTCATGCGTTCCCCTTCCATCGGTTCGATGACTGTAGCGATGAGAGGTGCAGAGATCAGGCCAACGGCCGCTCTACGAAAATCCTAGAGCAATCAGAAACTTGCCGAAAACGTACTGGCATCACGCCTGTTTCAATCTGCACGAACGCGTGCAAAACCCCGGCAAATTGCACGATCCCGAACCTTGTGCGGTCTCTTGTAGGAGTGAGCCTGCTCGCGATAGCGGTGGGTCAGTCACCTCACGGTTTTCTGACAGATTGCTATCGCGAGCAGGCTCACTCCTACATTAGATGTTCGTTGCTTTCGGGATCGGGGTCACACCAAACCGCGCCCGATAATCACTCGGCACCAGCCCGGTGATCTTCTTGAATATCGCACGAAACGCCCCCGGATCCTGATAGCCCACCGTCCAGGCAATATGATCAATCGTGCCATTGCTGAACTCGAGCATCTCCCGCGCCTTGCCCACCCGCAGATGCTGGCAGTACTCGGTCGGTTTCAACCCGGTTGCCGCACGAAACCGGCGCAGAAATGTGCGTTCCTCCAGCCCCGCCCGCTCCGCCATCGCAGTCAAGGAAACATCCGTCGCACCGGTGCTTTGCAGCCAGTGCTGCACCTTGAGAATCGCCGCATCGCCATGCCCGAGAATCGGCGCGAAATTACTGCCGCACTCACTGGCGCTGTCACTGTGCTCTATCACCAGAAATCGCGCGGTGCCGGTGGCAATGCTTGGCCCGAGCAACCTGTCGACCAGACGTAATCCCAGTTCCGACCACGCCATCAATCCGGCCGTGGTGATCAGGTCGCCGTCGTCGACAATCGGCGTATCAGCCTTGAGCTTGATCTTCGGGTAACGCTCGGCGAAGGCCTTGGCCGAGGTCCAGTGGGTGGTGGCGCTGCGGCCGTCGAGCAGACCGCTTTCAGCCAACAGCAGCGAGCCTACGCAAACCCCGCCCAGCGTCGCGCCGTTGGCATGCTGAGCGCGTAACCATTGCATCAGGCTGCCCGGTGCTTGCGCCAACGAGAACCCGCCGATCGATGGCGGAATCAGCACCGCCAGCAAAGCGCTGTCGTCACCCGCATGACTGGCGTAAGTGCGCGTTGGCGGATGCTCGCCTTCGACCTGCCAATGACTCACCCGCAACAAAGGCAGTTGCGCAGCCTGATGCTCGGCGGCAATCCGGTTGGCCACCGCAAACAGATCGGTCAGGCCATGTACCGCTGCCATCTGCGCGCCGGGATAGATCAGCACGCCCAGTTCAGCGATGGCAGCCCTTTCTGCGCCCATTGTCAGTTTTCCCCTGTCTATTGTCGGTGCGGCCAATCCTCGAAGCGCTGAACAAAGCCAATACTGAAGCCACTTCCAGCCAACACATCGAGGACACACCCATGGCCAAGCAAGCGCTCATCGTAGTCGATATCCAGAACGACTACTTCCCCCAAGGCAAGTGGCCGCTGGCCGGTGCCGATGCCGCTGCCGACAACGCCGCCCGGCTGATCGCCGCGTTCCGCGAGGCCGGCGATTCGGTAATACACATTCGCCACGAATTCACCTCAGCGGACGCGCCGTTTTTCACCCCGGGTTCGGACGGCGCCAAGTTGCACCCGAAAGTGCTCAATCGCGCCGATGAACCGGTGGTGCTCAAGCACTTCGTCAACTCGTTCCGCGAAACCGAACTGCAAGCGATCCTCGACGCACAAGGCGTCAAGGAACTGGTGGTGGTCGGCAGCATGAGCCACATGTGCGTTGACGGCATTACCCGGGCGGCGGCGGATCTGGGTTACGCCGTCACGGTGATTCACGACGCTTGCGCCAGCCGTGACCTGGAATTCAATGGGCTTACGGTGCCAGCGGCCCACGTCCACGCTGCTTTCATGTCGGCGCTCGGTTTCGCCTACGCCAGCGTGGTATCCACTGATCAATTCCTCACCGCCCAGCACTAAGCAATATTCTGCAAAAACACCAGGCCCGCCTTGCCGCGGGTCTTTTTTCGCCTGTCATAAAAATCTCACGCGTGAGCCATTGATGGCATTTTGAATTGGTTGTAGTGTGGCTCACGCGTGAGATGTCCATAACCGAGCCACTGCCATGAAAAGCCGTTCCCCCACCGCGAAATCAGAGAGCCCCAAGGGGGAGCGCGCGAAACCGTCGGCGAAAAAACCGTCGAGCTTCTATATGAAGCAGATGCGCGCGGGCCTGGCCGCTGCCGGTTATGTGAAACACGAAACTTGGGTGCTTCCCGAAAACCGAAGCTTGCTCAAGCAAATGGAGCAACAGCTACGCCAACCGATTCTGGCTGGCTCTTTCATGTCGGAGAATTACATGAGCGCAGGCAACAACTGGACCATCGATAGCCTCTTCAACGCCCTCAAGGCCCTGGACGAGGTGGCTTCGCAAGAGATCACGCTGTCGCTGATCCAGAGCTCCGAACCCAGCATCAAGCTGGAAATGAACGAATTCGGCGGTCTGCCGATTCACATCGCCCTGGCCGGCCAGCAGATCATCGTCGACACCGTGCTGGTGGACATCGATTCGATCTCGGACGTAGCGGCCTTCAACGACGCCGTGTTGCGCAGCCGGGAAATGTTCCCGCTGTCGTCGATCGGTATCGAGTCGATGCCGAACGGGCAGACCGTTTACAACATGTTTGGCGCCCTCAGCGCCGACTCGAGCCTGACCAACGTCGTCACCGAGGTGAAAACCCTGGTCGACAACGTGCAGCGCGCGAGCGAAGCCTTCGAACACTTCTTCAAGTAATCAACAGGGAATATCCAATGACTCAGTCCATCTGGAGCAAGTTGTTCACCGCACTGCGCGGCGGCGCCAATGAAGTTGGCGAAGCGATCGCTGACCAACAGGCCCTGCGTATCCTCGATCAGGAAATCCGCGACGCCGACAGCGCACTGTCGAACGCACGCCGCGAACTGGTCACCATCATGGCCAAACACAAACTGGCCGCCGACCGCGTGAGCGAGTACGACGCCAAGATCAAGGATCTGGAAGCCAAAGCGGTCTCGGCGCTGAACGCCGGCCGTGAAGACCTGGCGCTGGAAGTGGCCGAAGCGATTTCGACCCTGACCAACGAGCTGGATGTTGAGAAAAAGCAGAGCGACGAATTTGGCACCTACGCCGAAAACATGCGCAAAGACATCAGCAAGGCCGAGTCGCGTATCAAGAGCCTGCGCCAGCAAGTAGACATGGCCAAGGCCCGCGAAAGCGTGCAGAAAGCCCAGGTCAGCGCCTCCATCGCCAGTGGTGGCGCCAATGGCAAACTGGAAACCGCCGTCGGCACGTTGAACCGCTTGCAAGCCAAGCAGCAGCAACGCGCGGCTGAACTCAGCGCTGCGGACGAGCTGGCTGACGCGTCGACCGGCAACGATCTGGAACGCAAACTGCGCGACGCCGGCATCACGCCGAACGAAGGCAGCGCCAATGCGATTCTTGAGCGCCTGAAGCAAAAGTCTGCTCAGTAAGCATTTGCACAAAACCCTTGTAGGAGTGAGCCTGCTCGCGATGAGGCCGGAACATTCAACCTCAGTGTTGTCTGAACCGCCGCCATCGCGAGCAGGCTCACTCCTACATGGTTTGTGGCGTGTTGTTGATCGCGCAGCCCGGTACACTAGCCACGCTTTTTCGCCGACGAACACCTCCACCCGCTTCAAGGAACGTACCCATGGGATGGTTTAAAGACTTGCTGGGCACCAGCAACTGGCAGACCGCTGCGCCAACACCGACCGTTGCCAGTGGCCCACTTGGCATGGCTCAGGGCAAGGCCGTCAGGTTCGATACAACCCTGGCGCTGCTGCTCGATGGCTCGACCACGGTGCGCGTGCCCTTCGATCAGGCGATCTGGAGCCACGGCTGGGTCGACCTCGGCCAGTCCAACAAACTGCACCGCTATTACATGAACGACGAGGATTTTTGGCTACAGATTCACGTTACCGGTGAAGATCAGATCGAATCGGTCACCCTGTTCAATTACCTCAGTTACGTGACCGTCAACAGTGACGCCGAACTGCAGCGCCTCGCCGGCCCCGACAGCCAGATCGGCCTGCCCGCCTACAGCCACGACGGTGTCGAATACACCCGCGAGTGGGGCACCGAACGAGGCCAGACCGAACTCGTGCCGATGACCGAGCAAGTGGTCAATCCGGACGAGAGCTACACCATCGAACATCACTCAATGCTTTATGCGCGCGAGACCGGCCTGACCGATCGCCGCGAATTGCTGCTGTTCTCCGTCGAACAGGACGAAGAAGGCACCGTCAGCCTGAGCACCTCGCTGGGCATTTCGCTGTACACGACAGATCTGAGCACCATTTAAAAAAGGAAGTTTTTCATGCTGGAAATGCTGGCCGTTTCGCTGAACAAAACCGCGCTGGTCGGTTTCGTCGTCTACCTCATCGGCGCCGTACTGCTGTTCATGCTGTTTCAATTCGTCTACACGCGCATCACGCCGCACAAGGAATTCGAGCTGATCCGCTCCGGCAACATCGCCGCCGCCATCGCCCTGTCCGGCGCGATCATCGGCTTCGCGATTCCGGCCAGTAACGTGATCGCGTTTTCGGTCAACGTCCTCGACTTTGTACTGTGGGCAGTGATTGCCGCCGTCGTGCAACTATTCGCGTTCCTCGCCACGGGCCTGGTGCTCAAAGGCACGTCCCAGCGCATCGCCAACGGTGAAATCGCTTCCGGCATCTATGTCGCGGCGGTCGCGATCAGCGTCGGCATGCTCAACGCCGCGTGCATGACACCGTCCAACTGATCGGCAGGAAGCCTTAGATGAAACGCAGCAAATACGTTCAGTTGTCCCTTGCCGCTTCGGTGGCCATGGCCATTTCCGGCCAGGCGACAGCCGCAGATCAACCACGCAGTTTCCAGAATGTGGAACAGTGCGTCGACGCCGAAGTGGCCGCCGATGTCTGCTCCAACGCCTACGTCGCCGCCCTGACCGAACACCGGCGCATCGCCCCGGCGTACGACAACAAGGCCAAATGCGATGCGGACTTTGCCGCTGACTGGTGCCAGAAAAATTCCGACGGCCGCTTTGTGCCGAAACTCGGCGGCTTCAAAGTGCCGCAGGAAGGTGAGCCGGCGCAGAACCTCGACGCCATCGCTGATGCGCAGATGCCCGCCGGTAATGCAACGGCGCAGAATGTGCAAAGCACTTCGCACGTCTCCAGCGGTGGTGGCGGCGGCGGTGGCGGAAATGGCTGGCTGACCGGCTGGCTGATCGGCAACGCGATGAGCAACAACGCCGAACGCACGGTTTACCGCGATCGCGAAACCCGCCAGCCGTACAACACCTCGACGCAGTACCGCAGAGCCGAAACCACGACTCGCAGCCAACCTGATTACGAGAGCAGCAAAAGCAAACCGGTCAACGTGGCGTCTTCGACCTCACGCGGCGGCTTCGGCAGCCAGTCCAGCGCGCGCAGCGGTTGGGGTGGCTGGGGCAGCAGTTCCGGTCGTTCGAGCAGCTGACGATGAAGAAGATCCTCTGCGCCGAGCGCCCCGACTGGAAGCAGACTGCCGAAAGCCTCGGCTTCATGTTCCACACCATCGACGACGAGCCGTACTGGGACGAAAGCGCGTACTACCAGTTCACGCTCGCGCAGATCGAAAACGATCTCGAGGACCCGACCACTGAACTGCACGAGATGTGCATGGACCTGGTCGACCGCGTGGTGCACAGCGAAGAACTGCTGGATCGCCTGAGCATCCCGCCGGCGTACTACGACATGATCCGCACGTCCTGGCTGGAAGGTCATCCGCATCTGTACGGCCGCATGGACTTTTCCTACAGCGGCAACGGCCCGGCAAAGCTGCTGGAGCTCAACTACGACACCCCGACCAGTCTTTACGAAGCGGCGGCGTTCCAGTGGGGCTGGCTGGAACAATGCATCGAGCGCGGCACGCTGCCGCGCCATGCCGACCAGTTCAACAGCATCGACACCCAGTTGCATCGAGCCTTCGCCGAATTACAGCTGAAGCGACCGTTCTACTTTGCCTCGATGAAAGACTCGGTCGAGGACAAGGGCACCACGGATTACCTGCGACTGATCGCCGAGAAGGTCGGCATCGAGTCTCGGCACATCGATATCGAAGACATCGGTTTGACGGCTGAAGGGCGGTTCGTCGACCTGGAGGATCGCTGGATTCCGCACCTGTTCAAGCTGCATGCTTGGGAATTCATCTTCCACGAGCCGTTCGGGGCGGCAATTGCCGAGAGCGATACGCAGTTTTTCGAACCGCCGTGGAAGGCGATCCTGTCGAACAAGGGTGCACTGCCGTTGCTGTGGGAGATGCACAAAGGGCATCCGAATCTGCTGGCGGCGCATCTCGACCCAAATCCGGCCAGCGCGGTGCCCAAGGGTTGGGTACGCAAGCCGTACTTTTCCCGCGAAGGCGCGAACATTGAGTTGCAAACGGCTGACGGTCTGATCGTCAAAGAGGATGGGCCCTACACGGATGCGCCGTTTATCTTGCAGGAATTTGCGCCATTGCCGAAATTTGGTGACAGCTACACGTTGATCGGTTCGTGGGTGATTGGCGATCAGGCAGCGGGGATTGGTGTAAGGGAAGACAACAGCCTGATCACTAAAGATTCGAGCCGGTTTCTGCCGCATCTGATCCTCGACTGAACCACGGATCCTTCCTGTAGGAGCTGCGGCACGCTGCGATCTTTTGACTTTGATTTCAAGATCAAAAGATCGCAGCCTCGTTTCACTCGACAGCTCCTACAGTTGATCGGGGTTAGCGCTGATTTTTTCGCACAAAAAAGGCCCGTCGTTTAAGCGACGGGCCTTTTTATTTGCAGCGGTTACAGCAACAAATCAGAACGGAATATCGTCATCAAAGCTGTCGAAATCCGGAGCCGGTTGCGGTGCGGCCTGTTGTGGAGCCGGGGCCGAACGCTGCTGTGGAGCCGACTGCTGCGGACGCGGCGCCTGCTGGCGTGGGGCCGGAGCGGACTGCTGGTAGTTGTTGCCACCGCCTTGTTGGTCGCCCTGTTGTGGACGGCCGCCGAGCAGTTGCATGGTGCCTTGCATGTCGACCACGATTTCGGTGGTGTAACGCTTGATACCGTCTTTTTCCCACTCACGGGTCTGCAGCTTGCCTTCGATGTACACCTGCGAACCCTTGCGCAGGTATTCGCCGGCGATTTCGGCAACTTTGCCGAACATCGAAACACGGTGCCACTCGGTCTTCTCGACCTTCTGACCGGTTTGCTTGTCGGTCCACTGTTCGCTGGTGGCCAGACTCAGGTTGGTCACGGCGTTACCGTTAGGCAGGTAGCGAACTTCGGGATCCTGGCCGCAAGTGCCGACCAATATGACTTTGTTAACCCCACGGGCCATAACGTTCTCCTAGGCTTCGCAAGCAGCCCCGGCCGGGTTGTTCACCAGGCGTTCGAGGGTGTCGCGATCCACTAATTCTTTGTCCAGTTTGATGTAAACAGCCGCTTCGTCAGCAACTATCACTGCATCGGTTACCCCTACGAGGGCCTTGAGGCGCTCGACCAGACCCGCTTCGCGGATCGCCTCGGGCGACAACGGCAAGCGCAGGCTCGTCACGTAGGGAGGTTCACGCATGGTAACAGCAAAGGCCAACCAAAGTGCAGCCAGCCCGGCACATCCAAGGAACACAACCGACAGACCGCCATGCTGAAACAGCCAGCCGCCGAGTATCCCGCCGAGTGCCGAACCGAGGAACTGGCTGGTGGAATACACGCCCATCGCCGTGCCCTTCCCGCCCGCCGGTGAAACCTTGCTGATCAGCGACGGCAATGAAGCCTCCAGCAGATTGAACGCGGTGAAGAACACCACCGTACCGATCACCAGAGCCCGCAGGCTGTCGCCGAACTGCCAGAAGAATAGCTCAGTCAGCATCAGCGTCATGACGGCGCCGAGCAAAACTCGTTTCATTTTGCGTTTCTTCTCGCCGTAGATGATGAAGGGGATCATGGCGAAGAACGAAATCAGCAGTGCGGTGAGATAGACCCACCAGTGCTGTTCCTTGGGCAAACCGGCTTTTTCCACCAGCGCCAGGGGTAACGCAACGAAGCTGGACATCAACATGGCATGTAACACAAAGATGCCCAGATCAAGGCGCAACAGGTCAGGATGCTTGAGCGTCGGCATCAAGGCCTGACGCGCCACGCCGGACTCGCGGTGAGTCAACGGCCCGGTGGATTTCGGCACCATGAACATCACGATGACGATGCCCACCAGCGCCATGCCGCCGGTGGCGAGAAACAATCCAGAGAGCCCGAAAGCACGGGTCAACAGCGGCCCGACCACCATGGCCACGGCGAACGACAGACCGATGGTCATACCGATCATGGCCATCGCTTTGGTGCGATGTTGTTCGCGGGTCAGGTCGGAAAGCAGCGCCATGACTGCTGCGGAGATCGCCCCGGCGCCTTGCAGGATCCGGCCGGCAATCACGCCCCAGATCGAATCGGCCTGAGACGCCAACACACTGCCGAGAGCAAAGACGATCAGCCCGAGGTAAATCACCGGACGGCGGCCAATGCGGTCCGAAATGACGCCGAACGGAATCTGAAAAATTGCCTGGGTCAGGCCGTACGCGCCGATAGCCAACCCGATCAGGGCCGGGGTCGCGCCTGCCAGATCCATGCCGTAGGTCGCCAGTACCGGCAACACCATGAACATGCCAAGCATACGGAAGGCGAACACCAGGGCCAGACCGCTCGCCGCGCGGGTCTCGCTGCCACTCATGCGTTCGCTGTGGGGATCGTGCATGGAAAAACCTCGTGTGAACCGGCGGCGATTCTACCAGTCCCATCGGAAGACGGGGTAGATCGCGACGCTTTGACGCGTATAGATGAAACTCTCTTCATCCAGGGCAAAAAACCCTTCGTTTGATAGTGTGCATCCATCCAGTATTTGCCCGTATACTCCTACGTTTTCGACGCCCGCCGAGCGAGGCCACTTTGGACAAGATCCTGATACGTGGGGCCCGTACCCACAACCTGAAGAACATCGACCTGACCCTGCCACGGGACAAGCTGATCGTCATCACCGGCCTGTCCGGATCCGGCAAGTCGTCCCTGGCCTTCGATACGTTGTACGCCGAAGGCCAGCGCCGCTATGTCGAATCGCTGTCGGCTTACGCCCGCCAGTTCCTGTCGATGATGGAAAAACCCGACGTCGACACCATCGAAGGCCTGTCGCCAGCGATCTCCATCGAACAGAAGTCGACTTCGCACAACCCGCGCTCCACGGTCGGCACAATTACCGAAATCTACGATTACCTGCGCCTGCTCTATGCACGCGTCGGTACGCCGCGCTGCCCGGATCACGATATTCCGCTGGAAGCGCAGACCGTCAGCCAGATGGTCGACCTGGTGCTGGCGCAGCCGGAAGGCAGCAAACTGATGCTGTTGGCGCCGGTGATCCGCGAGCGTAAAGGTGAACACCTTTCGGTCTTCGAAGAGCTGCGCGCACAAGGTTTCGTTCGCGCCCGGGTCAACGGCCGGATCTGTGAGCTCGACGAACTGCCGAAACTGGATAAACAGAAGAAGCACTCGATCGATGTAATCGTCGACCGTTTCAAGGTACGCGCCGATCTGCAGCAACGTCTGGCCGAGTCTTTCGAGACTGCGCTGAAACTGGCGGACGGCATTGCACTGGTCGCGCCGATGGACGATGAGCCGGGCGAAGAGATGATCTTCTCCGCGCGCTTTGCCTGCCCGATCTGTGGCCATGCGATCAGCGAGCTGGAGCCCAAGCTGTTTTCCTTCAACAACCCGGCCGGCGCCTGCCCGACTTGCGATGGCCTGGGGGTCAAGCAGTTCTTCGACATCAAGCGACTGGTCAACGGTGAGCTGACCTTGGCCGAGGGCGCAATACGTGGCTGGGACCGGCGCAACGTCTATTACTTCCAGATGCTCGGCTCATTGGCCTCGCATTACGGTTTCAGCCTGGAAGTGCCATTCAACGAATTGCCGGCCGATCAGCAGAAATCCATCCTGCACGGCAGCGGCTCGCAGAACGTCGACTTCAAATACCTCAACGACCGTGGCGATATCGTCAAACGCTCGCACCCGTTCGAAGGCATCGTGCCCAACCTGGAGCGTCGCTACCGCGAGACCGAGTCGGCGAGCGTGCGCGAAGAGTTGGCGAAGTTCCTCAGCACTCAGTCCTGCCCGGACTGCCGTGGCACGCGCCTGCGTCGCGAAGCGCGCCACGTGTGGGTTGGCGAGAAGACATTGCCGGCAGTGACCAATCTGCCGATCGGCGATGCTTGCGAATACTTCGGCCAACTGAAGATGACCGGCCGCCGTGGCGAGATCGCGGACAAGATTCTCAAGGAAATCCGTGAGCGTCTGCAGTTTCTCGTTAACGTCGGTCTGGATTATCTGTCGCTGGATCGCAGCGCTGACACCCTTTCCGGTGGTGAAGCACAACGCATTCGTCTGGCCAGCCAGATCGGCGCTGGCCTGGTGGGTGTTTTGTACATCCTCGACGAACCGTCCATTGGCTTGCACCAGCGTGACAATGATCGACTGCTCGGCACGCTCAAGCACCTGCGCGACATCGGTAACACGGTAATCGTGGTCGAGCACGACGAAGATGCGATTCGCTTGGCTGACTATGTCGTCGATATCGGCCCGGGCGCTGGCGTACACGGCGGGCAGATCGTTGCCGAAGGTACGCCGGCTGAAGTCATGGCGCATCCGGATTCCCTGACCGGTAAATACCTGTCAGGCCGAGTGAAGATCGAAGTGCCGGCCAAGCGCACACCGCGCAATAAAAAGCTGACCCTGTCGCTCAAGGGTGCGCGCGGCAACAACTTGCGCAACGTCGACCTGGAAATCCCGATTGGCTTGCTGACGTGCGTCACCGGTGTATCCGGGTCTGGCAAATCGACGCTGATCAACAACACACTGTTCCCGCTGAGCGCCACGGCACTCAATGGCGCGACCACGCTGGAGGCCGCTGCACACGACAGCATCAAAGGCCTGGAACATCTCGACAAAGTCGTCGACATCGACCAGAGCCCGATCGGTCGTACGCCGCGCTCCAACCCAGCGACGTATACCGGGCTTTTCACGCCTATCCGCGAGTTGTTCGCCGGCGTACCTGAGTCACGTTCCCGTGGTTACGGTCCGGGACGTTTCTCGTTCAACGTCAAGGGCGGTCGCTGCGAAGCTTGTCAGGGCGATGGCCTGATCAAGGTTGAGATGCATTTCCTGCCGGACATCTACGTGCCGTGCGATGTGTGCAAGAGCAAGCGCTACAACCGCGAAACCCTTGAAATCAAATACAAGGGCAAGAGCATCCACGAAACCCTCGAGATGACCATCGAGGAAGCCCGGGTGTTCTTCGACGCGGTGCCAGCACTTGCGCGCAAGCTGCAAACACTGATGGATGTCGGTCTGTCGTACATCAAGCTCGGGCAGTCGGCAACGACGCTTTCTGGTGGTGAGGCGCAGCGGGTCAAGTTGTCTCGCGAGCTATCCAAGCGCGATACCGGCAAGACGCTGTACATCCTCGATGAGCCGACCACCGGTTTGCACTTCGCGGATATCCAGCAATTGCTCGACGTGCTGCATCGCCTGCGCGACCACGGCAACACCGTGGTGGTGATCGAGCACAACCTCGATGTGATCAAAACTGCCGACTGGCTGGTAGATCTCGGACCGGAGGGTGGCTCCAAAGGTGGGCAGATCATTGCCACCGGCACGCCGGAGCAGGTGGCCGAGATGAAGCAATCTCACACTGGCCATTACCTCAAGCCATTGCTGATTCGCGATCGGGCTTAAACGCCAGACACGAAAAAGCCCCTGTTACTTCATCAGTGACAGGGGCTTTTTTGTATCGATTGCAATCAGGAAGTGTGAGATTGCAGGTAGTTCTCAAGGCCGATCAGTTTGATCAGGCCCAACTGCTTTTCCAGCCAGTAGGTGTGATCTTCTTCGGTATCGTTGAGCTGAACCCGCAGGATCTCGCGGCTGACATAGTCTTTGTGCTGCTCGCACAGCTCGATGCCTTTGCACAGTGCGGCGCGTACTTTGTACTCAAGGCGCAGATCGGCTTCGAGCATTTCCGGCACAGTGGTGCCGACATCCAGATCATCCGGACGCATGCGCGGCGTGCCTTCGAGCATCAGAATCCGGCGCATCAACGCATCAGCGTGGCCAGCTTCTTCTTCCATCTCGTGGTTGATTCGCTCGTAGAGCTTGGTGAACCCCCAGTCCTCATACATCCGCGAATGAACGAAATATTGATCACGCGCGGCCAGTTCGCCGGTCAGCAACGTGTTGAGGTAATCGATTACGTCTGGGTGGCCTTGCATCGCCCTACATCTCCCTACTTGAAAGTCTGTAGTTTGAACCAACCTGACTGGAAGGTCACCCGCTTCACGCAATAAAAGCGAAGATATTCTGTGAAAAGCAGCCTAAATAACGCAAAAACCGCCCAAATGAGGGCGGTTCTGCTTCTCGTTTAGACTTCGTTAAGCTGTACGTTGAGCAGCTTTGCGATTGCTTCTCCATACGCCGGGTCGGCTTTGTAGAAATGCTGCAACTGACGATCGACCACATCACTGGAAACACCCGACATGGCGCCGGCGATATTGCTGACCAGCAATGCTCTCTGATCGTCGCTCATCAGGCGGAACAGCGCACCGGCGTGGCTGTAGTAATCGGTGTCTTCGCGGTGATCGTAGCGATCGGCAGCACCACTCAAGGCCAGTGCAGGTTCTGCGTAACGCGGAGCTTGTTTCGGCGCTTCGGTGTAGCTGTTCGGTTCGTAGTTAGGCGCGGCACCACCGTTGCTGCCGAACGCCATTGAGCCGTCGCGCTGGTAAGTGTTTACCGGGCTGCGTGGCGCGTTTACCGGCAGTTGCTGGTGATTGGTACCCACGCGGTAGCGGTGAGCGTCAGCGTACGCAAATACGCGGCCCTGTAACATACGATCTGGCGACAGACCAACACCTGGAACCATATTGCTTGGGCCGAATGCCGCTTGCTCGACTTCTGCGAAATAGTTCTGCGGGTTGCGGTTCAGCTCCAACTCACCCACCTCGATCAACGGGAACTCTTTCTGCGACCAGGTTTTGGTGACGTCAAAAGGATTCTCGTAATGTGCCGCCGCCTGAGCTTCGGTCATGACCTGGATGCACACGCGCCATTTCGGGAATTCACCGCGCTCGATCGCCTCGAACAGATCACGCTGGGCGTAATCCGGATCGGTGCCAGCCAACCGTGCAGCATCGGCCGGAGCCAGATTCTTGATGCCTTGTTTGGTCTTGTAGTGCCATTTAACCCAGTGACGCTCACCTTTTGCGCTGATCAGGCTGTAGGTATGGCTGCCGAAGCCGTGCATGTGACGGTAGCCATCAGGAATACCACGATCGGAGAACAGAATGGTGACCTGGTGCAGCGCCTCAGGCGAATGCGACCAGAAGTCCCACATCATCTGCGCGCTTTTCAGGTTGCTTTGCGGCAGGCGCTTTTGGGTGTGGATGAAATCAGGGAATTTCAACGGATCGCGAATGAAGAACACTGGCGTGTTGTTGCCAACGATGTCCCAGTTACCTTCTTCGGTGTAGAACTTCAGCGCGAAACCACGAGGGTCTCGCTCGGTATCCGCCGAACCGCGCTCGCCACCGACAGTGGAGAATCGCAAAAACGTCGGGGTCTGCTTGCCGACAGATTCGAACAGCTTGGCGCTGGTGTACTCGGTTATGTCACGAGTCACGGTAAACGTGCCGTAAGCACCCGAGCCTTTGGCATGTACGCGGCGCTCAGGGATGTTTTCCCGATTGAAGTGGGCGAGCTTCTCGATCAGATGAAAGTCGTCGAGCAGCAGCGGGCCACGTGGGCCGGCGGAGCGAGAATTCTGGTTATCAGCGACAGGTGCGCCACTGGCGGTCGTAAGCGTTTTGATCTGGCTCATACGGTCTTCTTCCTCTGTCAGTCTTGAAACTGCCGGCTAATCGGCTTGCTAGGAAGTATCGATCATCCATGTGACGCCTACAAATTCATTAACTTGCAGACATCGATAGATAATTACTAATTATGTTTCCCAGCACATAGTGCCAACAGAAAGGTGTCAGAAACTTGTACGAACAGCGCATTTTCTTGCAGGCACAAAAAACCGGGCACTAGGCCCGGTTCTTTGTTTCAGACTGACGTCTTACTCGGCGGATACAGCTTCGCCAGCAGTAGCACGATCAACCAACTCGACGTACGCCATAGGCGCGTTGTCGCCAGCGCGGAAACCGCACTTGAGGATGCGCAGGTAGCCACCCTCACGGGTAGCGTAACGCTTGCCCAGATCGTTGAAGAGCTTACCAACGATAGCTTTCGAACGAGTACGGTCGAAAGCCAGACGGCGGTTAGCCAGGCTGTCTGTCTTGGCCAGAGTGATCAGCGGCTCAGCAACGCGACGCAGTTCTTTGGCTTTTGGCAGAGTAGTTTTGATCAGCTCGTGCTCGAACAGCGACACCGCCATGTTTTGGAACATGGCCTTGCGGTGCGAGCTGGTGCGGCTCAGGTGACGACCACTTTTACGATGACGCATGGTTCATTCCTTACCAAACACTACGTTCGGTGATTACGACGATCAGGCAGTCGCCTTGTCGTCCTTCTTAAGACTTGCAGGCGGCCAGTTGTCGAGGCGCATGCCGAGGGACAGACCGCGGGAGGCCAGAACGTCCTTGATTTCAGTCAAGGATTTCTTGCCCAGGTTCGGAGTCTTCAACAGCTCTACTTCGGTACGCTGAATCAGGTCGCCGATGTAGTAGATGTTTTCCGCCTTAAGGCAGTTAGCCGAACGTACAGTCAGTTCCAGATCGTCAACCGGGCGAAGCAGGATCGGATCGATCTCGTCTTCCTGCTCGACAACCACTGGCTCACTGTCACCTTTGAGGTCGACGAACGCAGCCAACTGCTGTTGCAGGATGGTTGCAGCGCGGCGGATAGCCTCTTCAGGATCCAGAGTACCGTTGGTTTCCAGATCAATAACCAGCTTGTCCAGGTTGGTACGCTGCTCGACACGGGCGTTTTCCACCACGTATGCGATACGGCGAACCGGGCTGAACGAAGAGTCAAGCTGCAAGCGACCGATGCTGCGGCTTTCGTCTTCATCGCTCTGACGCGAGTCGGCTGGTTCATAACCACGACCACGAGCTACGGTGAGCTTCATGTTCAGGGCGCCGTTAGACGCCAGGTTAGCGATTACGTGATCGGGATTAACGATCTCGACATCATGATCCAGCTGAATATCGGCAGCGGTAACCACCCCCGAACCCTTCTTCGACAAGGTCAGCGTAACTTCGTCACGACCGTGCAGCTTGATGGCCAGACCTTTAAGGTTCAACAGGATTTCAATTACGTCTTCCTGTACACCTTCGATGGCGCTGTACTCGTGGAGCACACCGTCAATCTCGGCCTCGACTACTGCGCAGCCGGGCATTGAGGACAACAGGATGCGTCGCAGCGCGTTGCCCAGGGTGTGGCCAAAACCACGCTCGAGAGGCTCGAGAGTGATCTTGGCGCGGGTTGGACTGACAACCTGCACATCAATATGGCGGGGTGTCAGGAACTCATTTACCGAAATCTGCATGGATGCACCTATTTTCTAGCCCTTACTTGGAGTAGAGCTCGACAATCAGGCTTTCGTTGATGTCGGCGGACAGATCACTGCGAGCAGGAACGTTCTTGAAAACGCCCGACTTCTTCTCAGTGTCTACTTCTACCCATTCTACGCGGCCACGTTGGGCACACAGATCGAGAGCTTGGACAATGCGAAGTTGGTTTTTTGCTTTCTCGCGAACTGCAACCACGTCACCAGCACGAACCTGATACGACGGAACGTTTACGGTCTGACCGTTAACGCTGATCGACTTGTGCGATACCAGCTGACGGGATTCGGCACGAGTCGAACCAAAGCCCATACGGTATACAACGTTGTCCAGACGGCATTCGAGCAGTTGCAGCAGGTTTTCACCGGTTGCACCTTTCTTGCCAGCAGCTTCTTTGTAGTAGCCGCTGAACTGACGCTCGAGAACGCCGTAGATACGACGGACCTTCTGCTTTTCACGCAGTTGGGTGCCGTAATCGGACTGGCGACCGCGGCGTTGGCCGTGGATACCAGGTGCTGCTTCAATGTTGCACTTCGATTCGATCGCGCGCACGCCGCTCTTCAGGAAGAGATCGGTGCCTTCGCGACGAGCGAGTTTGCATTTTGGACCAATGTAACGAGCCATTCTTTACAATCTCCTGGATTACACGCGGCGCTTCTTCGGCGGACGGCACCCGTTGTGCGGGATTGGCGTCACGTCGGTGATGCTGGCGATCTTATAGCCACAGCCGTTCAATGCACGGACAGCAGACTCACGACCTGGACCTGGACCTTTGACGTTAACGTCGAGGTTTTTCAGGCCATATTCCAGCGCAGCTTGACCAGCACGTTCAGCAGCTACTTGAGCAGCAAACGGGGTGGACTTGCGGGAACCGCGGAAACCCGAACCACCGGAGGTAGCCCAAGAAAGCGCGTTACCTTGACGGTCGGTGATGGTCACGATGGTGTTGTTAAAAGAAGCATGGATGTGGGCGATGCCATCAACCACTGTCTTTTTAACTTTTTTACGAGGACGAGCAGCAGGTTTTGCCATGATTAATTTCCTGTCGATTCGCGTGGGCGATTACTTGCGGATCGGCTTACGCGGACCTTTACGGGTACGCGCGTTAGTCTTGGTACGCTGACCGCGCACTGGAAGACCACGACGATGACGCAGACCACGGTAGCAACCGAGGTCCATCAAACGCTTGATTTTCATGTTGATTTCGCGACGCAGGTCACCTTCAGTGGTGAACTTCGCCACTTCGCCACGCAACTGCTCAATCTGCTCGTCGCTCAGATCTTTGATCTTTGCGGCTGGGTTTACCCCAGTCTCTGCGCAAATTTTCTGCGCAGTAGTGCGACCAACACCATAGATGTAGGTCAGCGAGATAACAGTATGCTTGTTATCTGGAATGTTAACGCCTGCAATACGGGCCATTCAGTGGGACTCCAATTGACAGCTACCTACGCCCCGGAAGCCAAGAAATAGGGCGCGAGATAATATCGCTGTAATAACAAATAATCAACCCGGTAGCGCACTAGCTACCGGGCTTGAAGCACAATCACACTCAGCCTTGGCGCTGTTTGTGACGCGGTTCCGCGCTGCAAATTACTCGAACAACACCTTCGCGGCGAATAATCTTGCAGTTACGGCACAGCTTTTTCACCGATGCACGAACTTTCATCACCAACTCCTCGAACCTTATGGGTACTCAGCGCAACATGCCGCTGCCGTAACCCTTCAGGTTGGCTTTCTTCATCAGGGATTCGTACTGGTGCGAAACGAGGTGCGATTGTACTTGGGACATGAAGTCCATCACAACCACGACCACGATCAGCAACGAGGTCCCGCCAAGGTAGAACGGAACGTTTGCTGCAACCACCAGGAACTGGGGCAACAGGCACACGGCCGTCATGTAAAGAGCACCGAACATGGTCAAGCGAGTCAGAACGCCATCAATATAGCGCGCAGACTGCTCACCTGGACGGATGCCCGGAATAAAGGCACCGGACTTCTTCAGGTTTTCCGCTACGTCTTTCGGATTGAACATCAACGCCGTATAGAAGAAGCAGAAGAAAATAATCCCTGCACTAAACAGCAGAATATTCAACGGCTGACCAGGAGCGATCGACTGCGAGATGTCCTGCAACCAGCCCATACCTTCAGACTGACCGAACCAGGCACCCAACGAAGCCGGGAACAGCAAAATGCTGCTCGCGAAAATAGCCGGAATAACACCGGCCATGTTCACCTTCAACGGCAGGTGGCTAGTCTGCGCAGCAAAAACCTTGCGGCCCTGCTGACGCTTGGCGTAGTGAACAGCAATACGACGCTGACCACGCTCAATGAACACCACGAAACCGATAATCGCTACTGCCAGCAAACCGATGGCAACCAAGGCGAAGATGTTGATATCACCCTGACGCGCAGACTCGAAAGACTGCCCGATTGCTCTCGGAAGACCGGCGACGATACCCGAAAAAATCAACATCGAGATACCGTTGCCTACACCACGCTCAGTAATCTGCTCACCCAGCCACATCATGAACATCGCACCAGCCACAAAAGTGGATACCGCGACGAAATGGAAGCCAAAGTCACCAGTGAACGCAACGCCCTGCCCCGCCAGACCAATGGACATGCCAATAGCCTGAACCAGAGCGAGGACGACGGTGCCGTAGCGGGTGTACTGGCTAATCTTGCGACGGCCAGCTTCACCTTCCTTCTTCAACTGCTCCAGCTGCGGGCTGACGGCTGTCATCAATTGCATGATGATCGAAGCCGAAATGTACGGCATGATCCCCAGTGCAAAGATGCTCATCCGTTCCAGCGCGCCGCCGGAGAACATGTTGAACAAGCTAAGAATGGTCCCCTCATTCTGTCGAAACAGGTCTGCGAGTCGGTCCGGGTTGATACCTGGAACCGGGATGTGTGCGCCTATTCGGTAGACGATAATCGCCAGGAACAGAAAACGCAGACGAGCCCAGAGTTCAGACATACCGCCTTTGCCGAGCGCAGAGAGAGCACCTTGCTTAGCCATTTATTCCTCGAACTTGCCGCCAGCTGCTTCGATAGCCGCACGCGCACCTTTGGTGGCGCCGATTCCCTTGCCGATAGTGACAGCGCGAGTCACTTCACCGGACAGCATGATTTTCACACGCTGTACGTTGACGTTGATCACGTTGGCATCTTTCAGGGACTGCACGGTGACGATGTCGCCTTCCACTTTAGCCAGTTCGGACAGACGCACTTCTGCGCGATCCATGGCTTTCAGGGAAACGAAACCGAACTTCGGCAGGCGACGATGCAGCGGCTGTTGACCGCCTTCAAAGCCTGGAGCAATGGTGCCACCGGAGCGGGAGGTCTGACCTTTGTGACCACGGCCACCAGTCTTACCCAAACCGCTACCGATACCACGGCCCGGACGATGCTTTTCGCGACGGGAACCCGGCGCTGGACTCAGATCATTGAGTTTCATCGATTAACCCTCGACACGCAGCATGTAGTAAGCCTTGTTGATCATCCCGCGATTCTCGGGAGTATCCTGGACTTCTACAGTGTGACCGATGCGACGCAGACCCAGACCCTTAACGCACAGTTTGTGGTTAGGGATGCGGCCGGTCATGCTTTTGATCAGCGTTACTTTAACGGTAGCCATGATCAGAAGATCTCCTTGACGCTTTTGCCACGCTTGGCGGCAATGGATTCAGGAGACTGCATAGCTTTCAAACCTTTGAAAGTGGCGTGAACCACGTTTACCGGGTTAGTCGAGCCGTAGCACTTGGCCAGAACGTTCTGAACGCCAGCAACTTCGAGGACAGCACGCATAGCGCCGCCAGCGATGATACCGGTACCTTCAGAAGCAGGCTGCATGTACACCTTCGAAGCGCCGTGAGCGGACTTCATTGCGTACTGCAGAGTGGTGCCGTTCAGATCAACTTGGATCATGTTGCGGCGAGCAGCTTCCATTGCCTTCTGGATCGCAGCAGGCACTTCACGCGACTTGCCACGGCCGAAGCCAACACGCCCTTTACCATCACCAACCACGGTCAACGCGGTGAAAGTGAAGATACGGCCGCCTTTAACGGTTTTGGCTACGCGGTTAACTTGAACCAGCTTCTCAATGTAGCCTTCGTCGCGCTTTTGGTCGTTATTTGACATAACTTAGAACTCCAGCCCAGCTTCACGAGCAGCATCAGCCAGCGCTTTAACGCGGCCGTGGTACTTGAAGCCAGAGCGGTCGAAAGCCACTTGCGAGACGCCAGCGGCCTTAGCACGCGTAGCGACCAGCTGGCCAACCTTTGTGGCCGCGTCGATGTTGCCAGTGGCGCCATCACGCAGTTCTTTATCCAAAGTCGAGGCGCTTGCCAGGACTTTGTTGCCGTCGGCCGAGATGACCTGGGCGTAGATGTGCTGCGACGAGCGGAACACGCAGAGACGCACGACTTCGAGTTCGTGCATTTTCAGGCGTGCTTTGCGAGCGCGACGCAGTCGAGTAACTTTTTTGTCGGTCATTTGCTATGCCCTACTTCTTCTTGGCTTCTTTACGACGGACGACTTCGTCCGCGTAGCGCACACCTTTGCCTTTGTACGGCTCTGGTGGACGGAAGTCGCGGATCTCAGCAGCCACTTGACCTACCAGCTGCTTATCGATGCCCTTGATCAGGATATCGGTCTGGCTAGGAGTCTCAGCGGTGATGCCTTCCGGCAGTTCGTAATCCACTGGGTGCGAGAAGCCAAGGGCCAGGTTCAGAACCGTGCCTTTTGCTTGCGCTTTGTAACCAACACCGACCAGCTGGAGCTTGCGCTCGAAGCCTTGGCTTACGCCTTGGACCATGTTGTTTACCAACGCACGCGTGGTACCGGCCATTGCGCGAGTTTGTTGATCGCCATTGCGAGCAGCGAAACGCAGCTCACCAGCTTCTTCAACGATCTCAACGGACGAATGGATGTTCAGTTCAAGAGTACCCTTGGCACCCTTCACCGAAAGCTGTTGGCCTGCGAATTTTACTTCGACACCGGCTGGCAGCTTAACGGGGTTCTTAGCGACGCGAGACATGCTTATCCCCCCTTAGAACACAGTGCAAAGAACTTCGCCGCCGACACCGGCAGCGCGCGCAGCACGATCCGTCATCACACCTTTGTTGGTGGAGACGATAGACACGCCAAGACCGCCACGAACTTTCGGCAGATCTTCAACGGACTTGTACTGACGCAGGCCTGGACGACTAACGCGCTTCACTTCTTCGATAACCGGGCGGCCTTCGAAGTACTTCAGCTCGATGGACAACGACGGCTTAGCGTCGGTGGTGATCTGAAAATCCGCGATGTAACCTTCGTCCTTCAGGACTTTTGCTACAGCCGCCTTCAACGTGGAAGATGGCATGCTTACGACAGACTTTTCAGCCATCTGGGCATTACGGATTCGAGTTAGCATGTCCGCTAACGGGTCCTGCATACTCATGGGCTAGACGCTCCTAATACAGAAAAATTAGCCTTGCGGCTACTACTTGTCGCCGAGAACTTCCGGGCATGAAAAACACGGGCTCAGGCGAGCCGATCATTCTAGACATACCCCAGAAATGAATCAAGCCCCAAAAGGGGCTTGATTCAGATTCAAGGCCACCGATGGTCAGGTTCTTGCGAACCCGAACATCGAGACTTTGACAGCAATTACCAGCTGGCTTTAACCAGACCTGGTACGTCACCACGCATTGCAGCTTCACGCAGCTTGTTACGGCCAAGGCCGAACTTGCGGTAAACGCCGTGCGGACGACCAGTCAGGCGGCAACGGTTACGCATGCGCGAAGCGCTTGCGTCACGTGGTTGCTTCTGCAGAGCTACGGTAGCTTCCCAACGTGCTTCTGGACTTGCGTTCAGATCAACGATGATAGCTTTCAGCGCTGCACGCTTGGTGGCGTACTTGGCAACGGTGAGCTGACGCTTCAGCTCACGGTTTTTCATGCTCTTCTTGGCCATTTTCCTACTCCAATCAGTTGCGGAACGGGAATTTGAAAGCACGCAGCAGAGCGCGGCCTTCATCATCGTTCTTGGCAGTGGTGGTCAGGGTAATGTCCAGACCGCGGAGAGCATCGATCTTGTCGTAGTCGATTTCCGGGAAAATGATCTGCTCTTTCACGCCCATGCTGTAGTTACCACGACCATCGAAGGACTTGGCATTCAGGCCGCGGAAGTCGCGAACCCGAGGCAGGGAGATCGAAAGCAGACGATCCAGGAACTCATACATACGCTCACGGCGCAGAGTCACCTTGACGCCGATCGGCCATCCTTCACGGACTTTAAAGCCAGCGATGGATTTACGAGCGTACGTCACAACGACTTTTTGGCCGGTGATCTTTTCCAGGTCAGCAACAGCATGCTCGATGACTTTTTTGTCACCAACAGCTTCGCCCAGACCCATGTTCAGGGTGATTTTTGTAACGCGTGGAACTTCCATCACGTTCGAAAGCTTAAGTTCTTCCTTAAGCTTCGGTGCGATTTCCTTCCAGTAAATCTCTTTTAGTCGTGCCATGGTCTTCTACCTAGCAGTGTTCAAGCATCAACCGCTTTTTGGGTCGACTTGAAGACACGAATTTTCTTGCCGTCTTCTACTTTGAAACCAACGCGGTCAGCCTTGTTGGTTTCGCCGTTGAAAATGGCGACGTTAGAAGCGTCCAGTGGAGCTTCTTTTTCGACGATACCGCCTTGCACGCCCGACATCGGGTTAGGCTTGGTATGACGCTTGACCAGGTTCAGACCGCTGATAACCAGACGGTTATTAGCAAGAACCTTGAGCACCTTACCGCGCTTACCTTTGTCTTTGCCGGCGATCACGATGATCTCGTCGTCACGACGAATCTTTTGCATGTCGGATCTCCTTACAGCACTTCTGGGGCGAGCGAGACGATCTTCATGAACTTCTCAGTACGAAGTTCACGGGTCACTGGCCCAAAGATACGGGTGCCGATCGGCTCTTGCTTGTTGTTCAGAAGAACAGCAGCGTTGCCATCAAAGCGGATAATGGAGCCATCAGCACGACGTACGCCGTGACGAGTGCGGACTACAACAGCAGTCATCACTTGGCCTTTTTTCACTTTACCGCGAGGAATTGCTTCCTTCACGGTAACTTTGATGATGTCACCGATACCAGCGTAACGACGATGGGAGCCACCCAGCACCTTGATGCACATAACACGGCGAGCGCCGCTGTTATCGGCCACATCGAGCATGGATTGAGTCTGAATCATATAATTTCTCCGACCCCTAGTCCTTAGACTTCCACAGCGCGTTCGAGAACATCAACCAGCGCCCAAGACTTGGTCTTGGCCATAGGACGAGTTTCACGAATAGTGACTTTGTCGCCGATGTGGCACTGGTTGGTTTCGTCGTGCGCGTGCAGCTTAGTCGAACGCTTAACGTATTTACCGTAGATCGGGTGCTTTACGCGACGCTCGATCAATACGGTGATGGTTTTGTCCATCTTGTCGCTGACAACACGGCCAGTCAGCGTACGGACAGTTTTTTCGGCTTCAGCCATGATCACTTACCTGCCTGCTGGTTGAGCACAGTCTTCACGCGAGCGATGTCACGTTTAACTTGCGAGAGCAGATGAGACTGCCCCAACTGGCCAGTTGCTTTCTGCATACGCAGATTGAACTGGTCGCGCAGCAAGCCGAGCAGTTGCTCGTTCAGC
Organism: Pseudomonas sp. SDT291_1_S447; assembly: GCF_054070155.1. Taxonomy (NCBI): domain Bacteria; kingdom Pseudomonadati; phylum Pseudomonadota; class Gammaproteobacteria; order Pseudomonadales; family Pseudomonadaceae; genus Pseudomonas; species Pseudomonas sp. SDT291_1_S447. The sequence continues at coordinate 25,272 of NZ_JBSVXS010000035.1, read as the reverse complement.
TGCTGTGCGGATTTTTCACGAAGTTCATTCGCTTTCATCACATCACCGTCCGTTTAACAAAGGCGGTGGCGAGCGGCAGCTTTGCAGCAGCCAGGGCAAAAGCCTCACGCGCCAGCTCTTCAGAAACACCCTCGATTTCATACAGGACTTTGCCTGGCTGAATCTGGGCAACCCAGTACTCCACACTACCCTTACCTTTACCCATACGAACTTCGAGGGGCTTTTTGGAAATAGGCTTGTCCGGGAATACACGGATCCAGATCTTGCCGCCACGTTTAACGTGACGGGTCAGAGCACGACGCGCTGACTCGATCTGACGAGCGGTGAGACGACCACGAGCTACAGACTTCAGCGCGAACTCGCCGAAGCTGACTTTGCTACCGCGCTGAGCCAGACCACGGTTGTGGCCTGTCATCTGCTTGCGGAACTTCGTACGCTTAGGTTGCAACATTTGGCGTACCCCTTACTTAGCAGCTTTTTTACGAGGCGCTGGTGCTTGTGGTTTCAGCTCTTCTTGGCGACCACCAATTACTTCGCCTTTGAAGATCCAAACCTTTACACCGATCACACCGTAAGTGGTGTGAGCTTCGTAGTTGGCATAGTCGATGTCGGCACGCAGGGTGTGCAATGGCACACGACCTTCGCGATACCATTCAGTACGTGCGATTTCAGCACCGCCGAGACGACCGCTCACTTGGATTTTGATGCCCTTGGCACCAATGCGCATTGCGTTCTGAACTGCGCGCTTCATAGCGCGACGGAACATTACACGACGCTCCAGCTGCTGAGCTACGCTCTGCGCAACCAGCATACCGTCGAGCTCCGGCTTGCGGATCTCTTCGATATTGATGTGCACAGGCACACCCATTTGCTTGGTCAGGTCCTGACGCAGTTTCTCAACATCTTCACCTTTCTTCCCGATAACGATACCTGGACGAGCGGTGTGGATGGTGATACGTGCAGTTTGGGCCGGACGATGGATATCGATACGGCTTACGGACGCGCTTTTTAGTTTGTCTTGGAGATACTCACGCACTTTCAGATCTGCGAACAAGTAGTCCGCATAAGTCCGACCGTCTGCGTACCAGACGGAGGTGTGCTCCTTGACGATTCCCAGGCGAATGCCAATGGGATGTACTTTCTGACCCATCTCTTCGACTCCGTTACTTGTCAGCAACCTTGACAGTGATATGGCAAGACCGCTTGACGATGCGATCAGCACGGCCTTTGGCACGTGGCATGATGCGCTTCAGCGAACGCCCTTCGTTGACGAAAACGGTGCTGACCTTCAGGTCATCAACGTCTGCGCCTTCGTTATGCTCGGCGTTGGCTACGGCCGACTCCAGCACTTTCTTCATGATCTCGGCGGCTTTCTTACTGCTGAAAGCCAACAAGTTGAGCGCTTCGCCCACCTTCTTCCCGCGGATCTGGTCGGCGACCAAGCGGGCTTTCTGGGCGGAGATTCGAGCGCCCGACAACTTAGCGGCTACTTCCATTTCCTAACCCCTTAACGCTTGGCTTTCTTGTCAGCCACGTGCCCGCGATAGTTGCGGGTACCGGCGAACTCGCCCAGTTTGTGGCCGACCATGTCTTCGTTAACGAGAACTGGGACGTGCTGACGACCGTTGTGTACTGCGATGGTCAGACCGACCATTTGTGGCAGGATCATCGAACGACGCGACCAAGTCTTAATTGGTTTGCGATCGTTCTTTTCCGCCGCCACTTCGATCTTCTTCAGTAGGTGAAGATCAATAAAAGGACCTTTTTTCAGAGAACGTGGCACTGTCGTATCCCTCTATTTACTTGCGACGACGGACGATCATTTTGTCGGTACGCTTATTACCACGAGTCTTCGCGCCCTTAGTCGGGAAGCCCCATGGCGATACCGGATGACGACCACCAGAGGTACGACCTTCACCACCACCATGTGGGTGGTCAACCGGGTTCATGGCAACACCACGAACGGTTGGGCGAACGCCACGCCAGCGCTTGGCACCAGCTTTACCCAGCGAACGCAGGCTGTGCTCGGAGTTCGAGACTTCGCCCAGGGTCGCACGGCATTCAGCCAGCACTTTACGCATTTCACCGGAACGCAGACGCAGGGTAACGTAAACGCCTTCACGAGCGATCAGCTGAGCCGAAGCACCAGCAGAACGAGCGATCTGTGCGCCTTTACCTGGCTTCAGTTCGATGCCGTGTACGGTAGAACCGACTGGAATGTTGCGCAGTTGCAGAGCGTTACCTGGCTTGATTGGAGCCAGAGCGCCTGCGATCAGCTGGTCGCCAGCACTCACGCCTTTAGGGGCGATGATGTAGCGGCGCTCGCCGTCTGCGTAGCAGAGCAGTGCGATGTGAGCAGTACGGTTTGGATCGTATTCGATACGCTCGACAGTGGCGACGATGCCATCTTTGTCGTTGCGACGGAAATCGACCATACGATAATGCTGCTTATGACCACCACCGATGTGACGCGTGGTAATACGGCCATTGTTGTTACGACCACCAGTCTTCGATTTTTTCTCGAGCAGCGGTGCGTGAGGAGCGCCTTTATGCAGCTCCTGGTTGACCACCTTGACCACAAAACGGCGGCCAGGGGAAGTCGGTTTGCATTTAACGATTGCCATGATGCACCCCTTCCTTACTCAGCACTGCTGCTGAAATCGAGATCTTGGCCTGGCTGAAGGGAGATAACTGCCTTCTTCCAGTCATTACGCTTGCCCAGACCGCGAGCAGTGCGCTTGCTCTTACCCAGAACATTCAGGGTAGTGACGCGCTCTACTTTCACGCTGAACAGGCTTTCGACGGCCTTCTTGATTTCCAGCTTGGTTGCGTCAGTAGCAACCTTGAAAACGAACTGGCCTTTCTTGTCTGCCAGAACCGTAGCCTTCTCGGAAACGTGCGGGCCAAGCAGAACTTTAAATACGCGTTCCTGGTTCATCCCAGCAGCTCCTCGAATTTCTTCACGGCCGACACGGTGATCAACACCTTGTCGTATGCGATCAGACTAACTGGATCGGAACCTTGGACGTCACGTACATCTACGTGCGGCAGGTTACGAGCAGCCAGGTACAGGTTCTGATCAACAGCGTCCGACACGATCAAAACGTCGGTCAGGCTCATGTTGTTCAGCTTGCCCAGCAGATCTTTGGTTTTCGGAGTTTCAACAGCGAAATCCTGAACCACGACCAGACGATCAGTACGCACCAGCTCAGCAAGGATGGAACGCATTGCTGCGCGATACATCTTCTTGTTCAGCTTCTGGGAGTGATCCTGTGGACGTGCTGCAAAAGTGGTACCGCCGCCACGCCAGATTGGGCTACGGATAGTACCGGCACGAGCACGGCCAGTACCTTTCTGACGCCATGGGCGCTTACCGCCACCACGAACGTCGGAACGGGTCTTCTGCTGCTTGGTACCTTGACGGCCGCCAGCCATGTAGGCCACGACTGCTTGGTGAACCAGCGTCTCGTTGAATTCGCCGCCAAATGTCAGTTCGGAAACTTCGATCGCTTGAGCGTCATTTACATTTAATTGCATGTCAGCTTCCCCTTAACCGCGAGCCTTGGCTGCTGGACGTACAACCAGGTTGCCGCCAGTAGCGCCAGGAACAGCACCCTTGACCAACAACAGATTGCGTTCAGCGTCCACGCGCACTACTTCCAGGGACTGCACGGTCACGCGCTCAGCGCCCATATGACCGGACATTTTTTTGCCCTTGAATACACGACCAGGAGTCTGGCACTGGCCGATAGAGCCTGGGACGCGGTGGGATACGGAGTTACCGTGGGTGTTATCTTGCCCGCGGAAATTCCAACGCTTGATCGTACCCTGGAAGCCTTTACCCTTGGACTGACCGGTTACATCAACCAGTTGACCAGCGGCGAAGATTTCAGCGTTGATCAGATCGCCAGCCTGGTACTCGCCTTCTTCAAGACGGAATTCCATGGTAGTGCGACCAGCGGCAACGTTCGCTTTAGCGAAGTGGCCAGCCTGAGCTGCTGTTACACGCGAAGCACGACGCTCGCCGACAGTGACTTGCACTGCACGATAGCCATCGGTCTCTTCAGTTTTGAACTGGGTGACGCGATTCGGTTCGATCTCAATGACCGTGACCGGAATGGAGACACCTTCTTCGGTGAAAATACGGGTCATACCGCATTTACGACCGACTACACCAATAGTCATGTTGTAAACCTCATGAGTGTACGGGGCTTTCACCCGCTATGGCCGCCCATTTCAGAGCGTTACACGACTAAGACCGAGTCTTAGCCGAGGCTGATCTGCACTTCCACACCGGCCGCAAGATCAAGCTTCATAAGAGCATCAACGGTTTTATCCGTTGGCTGGACGATGTCCAGAACACGCTTATGAGTGCGGATTTCGTACTGGTCGCGCGCGTCTTTGTTGACGTGCGGAGAAACCAGAACGGTGAACCGCTCTTTACGGGTAGGCAGTGGAATTGGACCACGCACTTGAGCACCAGTACGTTTCGCGGTTTCCACGATTTCCTGGGTTGATTGGTCGATCAGGCGATGGTCGAAAGCCTTCAACCTGATACGGATTTGCTGATTTTGCATTGGATTTCAGACTCCGGCTGCTATTCCCACCGAGCGCAATACGCCCGTTAAAAGGAGGCGCAATTCTATAGACGCCCCAGATAGGTGTCAACCCAATAAAAAAGCCCCCGCTGAGCGGGGGCTTTTTCAAGTCAACAAGCAAACTCTATAAAAGAGATTACTCGATGATTTTGGCTACGACGCCAGCGCCGACGGTACGACCGCCTTCACGGATAGCGAAACGCAGACCGTCTTCCATCGCGATGGTTTTGATCAGGGTAACAGTCATCTGAATGTTGTCACCTGGCATTACCATTTCAACGCCTTCTGGCAGCTCGCAGTTACCAGTCACGTCAGTAGTACGGAAGTAGAACTGTGGACGGTAGCCTTTGAAGAACGGAGTGTGACGACCGCCTTCTTCCTTGCTCAGAACGTAAACTTCTGCGGTGAACTTGGTGTGCGGCTTAACCGAACCCGGCTTAACCAGAACCTGACCACGCTCAACGTCGTCACGCTTGGTACCACGCAGCAGAACGCCGCAGTTCTCGCCAGCACGACCTTCGTCGAGCAGCTTGCGGAACATTTCAACACCGGTGCAAGTAGTAACGGTGGTGTCACGCAGACCAACGATTTCCAGCGGATCCTGAACGCGAACGATACCCCGCTCGATACGACCAGTCACAACAGTACCACGACCCGAGATCGAGAATACATCTTCGATTGGCATCAGGAATGGCTTGTCGATCATACGAACTGGTTCTGGGATGTAGCTGTCCAGAGTTTCAACCAGCTTCTTGACGGCAGTGGTGCCCATCTCGTTATCGTCTTTGCCTTCCAGAGCCATACGAGCCGAACCGATGATGATCGGAGTGTCGTCGCCTGGGAAGTCATAGGTGGACAGCAGGTCGCGAACTTCCATCTCAACCAGTTCCAGCAGCTCTGCGTCGTCTACCAGGTCAGCCTTGTTCAGGAAAACCACGATGTACGGAACGCCTACCTGACGGGACAGCAGGATGTGCTCACGCGTTTGTGGCATCGGACCATCAGCGGCCGAGCAAACCAGGATAGCGCCGTCCATTTGAGCAGCACCGGTGATCATGTTCTTCACATAGTCAGCGTGACCTGGGCAGTCAACGTGAGCGTAGTGACGGATCAGCGAGTTGTACTCAACGTGCGCGGTGTTGATGGTGATACCGCGAGCTTTTTCTTCTGGAGCGCTGTCGATCTTGTCGAATTCAACTACGGCCGAACCGAAAACTTCGGAGCAGACGCGAGTCAGAGCAGCGGTCAGAGTGGTTTTACCGTGGTCAACGTGACCGATAGTGCCAACGTTGACGTGCGGTAGGGAACGATCAAATTTTTCTTTAGCCACGACAATTAACTCCTAGCCTAAAGGGGCTGAATCAGCCTTGTTTTTTGGTTACGGATTCGACGATGTGCGACGGAGCCGTATCGTATTTTTTGAATTCCATAGAGTAGCTTGCGCGACCCTGAGACATGGAACGAACGTCGGTCGCATAACCGAACATCTCACCCAGTGGAACTTCGGCACGGATAACCTTGCCGGACACTGTGTCTTCCATACCCTGGATCATGCCGCGACGACGGTTAAGGTCGCCCATCACATCACCCATATAGTCTTCAGGCGTAACAACCTCTACAGCCATGATCGGCTCAAGCAACTCACCACCGCCCTTCTGGGCCAGTTGCTTGGTCGCCATGGAGGCAGCCACTTTAAACGCCATCTCGTTGGAGTCGACGTCGTGGTAAGAACCATCGAACACGGTAGCCTTCAGGCCGATCAGCGGATAGCCGGCAACAACGCCGTTCTTCATCTGCTCTTCGATACCCTTCTGGATAGCCGGGATGTATTCCTTAGGAACCACACCACCTACAACTTCGTTCACGAATTGCAGACCTTCCTGACCTTCGTCAGCAGGAGCAAAACGGATCCAGCAGTGACCGAACTGACCACGACCGCCGGATTGACGAACGAACTTGCCTTCGATTTCACAGTTCTTCGTGATGCGCTCACGATACGAAACCTGAGGCTTGCCGATGTTGGCTTCGACGTTGAACTCACGGCGCATCCGGTCAACCAGGATGTCCAGGTGCAGCTCGCCCATGCCGGAGATGATCGTCTGACCAGTCTCTTCATCAGTTTTAACGCGGAAAGACGGGTCTTCCTGAGCAAGCTTGCCCAGAGCGATACCCATTTTTTCCTGGTCATCCTTGGTCTTAGGCTCTACGGCAACCGAAATAACCGGCTCCGGGAAGTCCATGCGAACCAGGATGATTGGCTTGTCAGCGTTGCAGAGGGTTTCACCAGTGGTGACGTCCTTCATGCCGATCAGGGCCGCGATGTCACCAGCGCGTACTTCCTTGATCTCTTCACGGGCGTTTGCGTGCATTTGCACCATACGACCCACGCGCTCTTTTTTACCTTTAACCGAGTTGATCACGCCGTCGCCGGAGTTCAACACGCCCGAGTAAACACGGACGAAGGTCAAGGTACCCACGAATGGGTCGGTAGCGATCTTGAACGCCAGAGCCGAGAACGGCTCCGCATCGTCTGCATGACGCTCCAGCTCGATTTCCTCGTTATCAGGGTCAGTACCCTTGATCGCAGGAATGTCGGTCGGTGCAGGCAGGAAGTCGATAACGGCGTCGAGAACCAGGGGAACGCCCTTGTTCTTGAACGAAGAACCGCAAACAGCCAGAACGATTTCGCCGGCGATAGTACGCTGACGCAAAGCAGCTTTGATCTCTTCGATCGACAGCTCTTCGCCTTCCAGGTACTTGTTCATCAGCTCTTCGTTGGCTTCAGCAGCAGCTTCAACCATGTTGTTGCGCCACTCTTCAGCCAGCTCTTGGAGCTCGGCAGGAATGTCCTTGCGAACAGGGACCATACCCTTGTCAGAGTCGTTCCAGTAGACAGCTTGCATGTTGATCAGATCGATCTGACCCTGGAAGTTGTCTTCGGAACCGATGGCCAACTGGATCGGCACCGGAGTGTGACCCAGACGCTGCTTGATCTGACCGATCACGCGCAGGAAGTTGGCACCAGCACGGTCCATCTTGTTTACGTAAACAAGACGTGGAACACCGTATTTGTTGGCTTGACGCCATACGGTTTCCGACTGAGGCTCAACACCCGAAGTACCGCAGAACACAACGACAGCGCCGTCGAGTACGCGCAGGGAACGCTCAACTTCAATAGTGAAGTCAACGTGGCCCGGGGTATCGATTACGTTGAAGCGGTGCTCGTCCTTGTACTGCTTCTCGGAACCTTTCCAGAAAGCGGTGATGGCAGCAGAAGTAATGGTAATACCACGCTCCTGCTCCTGCACCATCCAGTCTGTGGTCGCGGCGCCATCATGCACCTCGCCCATTTTGTGACTTTTGCCGGTGTAAAAAAGGACGCGCTCGGTGGTGGTGGTTTTACCAGCATCCACGTGAGCGACGATACCGATGTTACGGTAGCGGCTAATCGGAGTAGTACGAGCCATAAAGCCCTCGCAAAATTAGTGAAGCTAAAATTAGAAGCGGTAGTGCGAGAAAGCTTTGTTGGCTTCAGCCATACGGTGCACGTCTTCACGCTTCTTAACAGCAGCACCTTTACCTTCAGCAGCATCCAGCAGTTCGCCAGCCAAACGCAGAGCCATAGACTTCTCGCCACGCTTACGGGCGAAGTCTACCAACCAGCGCATTGCCAGAGCGTTACGACGGGAAGGACGAACCTCGACCGGAACCTGGTAAGTAGCACCACCAACGCGGCGCGACTTCACTTCGACCAGCGGAGCGATGGCGTCGAGTGCTTTTTCGAAGAGTTCCAGGGGATCGGTGCCAGCCTTACGGGTCGCAACGGTTTCCAGGGCACCATAAACGATACGCTCGGCAACGGCTTTCTTGCCGCTTTCCATAACGTGGTTCATGAATTTGGCGAGGATCTGGCTTCCGTATTTCGGATCGTCCAGAATCTCACGCTTTGCTGCTACGCGACGTCTTGGCATGATAAGCCCTCAAGCGGTCTTCAGGTTAGCTCGGGACAGATCCAATGGATGCGTGCCCGACCTTACTCTTATCGACTCAATAAAATGAAAATCTGCAAAGCGGCCGATTACTTCGGACGCTTGGTACCGTACTTCGAACGACCCTGGTTACGGCCTTTAACGCCGGAAGTATCCAAGGAGCCGCGAACGGTGTGGTAACGAACACCTGGCAAGTCTTTTACACGACCGCCGCGGATCAGTACCACGCTGTGCTCTTGCAGGTTGTGACCTTCACCACCGATGTACGAGGAAACCTCGAAACCGTTGGTCAGGCGCACACGGCATACTTTACGCAGTGCCGAGTTAGGTTTTTTCGGCGTAGTGGTGTACACACGGGTGCACACGCCACGACGTTGCGGGCAGTTCTGCAGCGCAGGTACGTCGGATTTCTCGACGATACGCTTACGCGGCTGACGTACCAGCTGGTTGATAGTTGCCATCTACTAGCTCCACTGTTGTCTTGCGACGCTATTGTCTTGCAAGAAAAGCAAAATGGCAGGAACGAATTCCCGCCAAATTTAGGGGATCAAGAGTCTAAAGAGGATCTTGTCCCCAGTCAAGGCAAGGCCCCGACCTCCCCGCCCGTCGAACCTTGACAATATGTCTCGATTCGACGAACGGAGCGATCAGGGCCTCAGCTCATTTACCGCAGAACTCAGTTACCGCTCGAGTTCAGCGCTTCGGTCAGTGCAGCTTCCACTTCACTGGCGCTTACGCGCAACGGCTTGTCAGCATCACGGCGACGCTTGCGCTCGCTGTGATAGGCCAGACCGGTACCGGCCGGGATCAGACGACCCACGACTACGTTTTCTTTCAGGCCGCGCAGGTAATCGCGCTTGCCGGTGACTGCCGCTTCGGTCAGTACGCGGGTGGTTTCCTGGAAGGAAGCCGCCGAGATGAACGATTCGGTGGACAACGACGCCTTGGTGATACCCAACAGAACGCGAGTGTACTTGGAGACGAACTTGTCTTCGCCGCCCAAACGCTCGTTCTCTACCAGTACGTGAGTCAGTTCCATCTGGTCGCCCTTGATGAAACTCGAATCGCCGGATTCAGCGATTTCAACTTTACGCAGCATCTGACGCAGGATGGTCTCGATGTGCTTATCGTTGATCTTCACGCCTTGCAGACGGTAAACGTCCTGGATCTCGTTAACGATGTACTTGGCCAGCGCGCTCACACCCAGCAGACGCAGGATGTCGTGCGGATCGCTTGGGCCGTCGGAGATAACTTCGCCGCGGTTTACTTGTTCGCCTTCGAACACGTTCAGGTGACGCCACTTCGGAATCAGCTCTTCGTACGGATCGGAACCGTCGTTCGGGGTAATGACCAGACGGCGCTTGCCTTTGGTCTCTTTACCGAACGCGATGGTGCCGCTGACTTCAGCCAGAATCGACGCTTCTTTCGGACGACGGGCTTCGAACAAGTCGGCAACACGCGGCAGACCACCGGTAATGTCACGGGTCTTCGAAGTTTCTTGCGGGATACGCGCGATAACATCACCGATCGCGATCTTCGCACCGTCCGCCACACCGACCAGGGCGTTGGCTGGCAGGAAGTACTGAGCGATAACGTCAGTGCCTGGCAGCAACAGATCCTTGCCGTTGTCGTCGACCATCTTCACTGCTGGACGGATTTCTTTGCCCGCAGCTGGACGATCTTTCGCGTCAAGTACTTCAATGTTGGTCATACCGGTCAATTCGTCAGTCTGACGTTTGATCGTGATGCCTTCTTCCATGCCCACGTAGGTCACGGTACCTTTCATTTCGGTAACGATCGGGTGAGTGTGAGGATCCCACTTGGCCACGATTGCGCCAGCGTCGACCTTGTCACCTTCTTTAACCGAAATCACAGCACCGTACGGCAGCTTGTAACGCTCGCGCTCACGACCGAAGTCATCAGCGATGGCCAGCTCACCGGAACGGGACACAGCAACCAGGTGACCATCCACTCGCTCAACGTGTTTCAGGTTGTGCAGACGGACGGTACCGCCATTCTTCACCTGAACGCTGTCGGCTGCGGAAGTACGGCTTGCCGCACCACCGATGTGGAACGTACGCATCGTCAGCTGGGTACCCGGCTCACCGATGGACTGGGCAGCGATAACGCCGACCGCTTCACCGATGTTCACCTGGTGACCACGAGCCAGATCACGGCCGTAGCACTTGGCGCAAATGCCATAGCGGGTTTCGCAGCTGATCGGCGAACGCACGATCACTTCGTCGATGCTGTTCAGCTCGATGAATTCAACCCACTTCTCGTCTACCAGAGTGCCGGCAGGAACGATGACGTCCTCGGTACCTGGCTTGAATACGTCACGGGCAATAACACGACCCAATACGCGCTCACCCAACGGCTCTACAACGTCACCGCCTTCAATGTGCGGAGTCATCAGCAGACCGTGTTCGGTGCCGCAATCGATCTCGGTTACAACCAGATCCTGCGCCACGTCTACCAGACGACGAGTCAGGTAACCGGAGTTCGCAGTTTTCAACGCGGTATCCGCCAGACCTTTACGAGCACCGTGAGTGGAGATGAAGTACTGAAGTACGCTCAAACCTTCACGGAAGTTCGCAGTAATCGGCGTTTCAATGATGGAACCGTCCGGCTTGGCCATCAGACCACGCATACCGGCCAGCTGACGAATCTGTGCTGCGGAACCCCGCGCACCCGAGTCAGCCATCATGTACATCGAGTTGAAAGACTCTTGATCGACTTCAACGCCATGACGGTCAATAACCTTCTCTTTCGAGAGGTTGGCCATCATCGCCTTGGAAACTTCGTCGTTCGCTTTCGACCAAAGGTCGATCACTTTGTTGTACTTCTCGCCCTGGGTTACCAGGCCGGAGGCGTACTGGCTCTCGATCTCTTTCACTTCGTCGGTGGCTGCACCGATGATGCGGGCTTTTTCATCCGGGATAACAAAGTCGTTAACACCGATGGAAACGCCGGAGATGGTCGAGTAAGCGAAACCGGTGTACATCAACTGGTCAGCGAAGATCACGGTCTCTTTCAAACCAACCACGCGGTAGCACTGGTTGATCAGCTTGGAGATCGCCTTTTTCTTCATCGGCAGGTTGACGACGTCGTACGATAGACCTTTTGGCACAACCTGGAACAGCAGCGCACGGCCGACAGTGGTGTCGACGATACGGGTACCGCTCACGCTGTTGCCGTCACGGTCGTTGACGGTTTCGTTGATACGTACTTTAACCTTGGCGTGCAGTGCGGCTTCGCCGGCACGGAACACACGGTCAACTTCCTGCAGATCCGCGAACACACGACCTTCGCCTTTGGCGTTGATCGCTTCACGAGTCATGTAGTACAGACCCAATACAACGTCCTGCGACGGAACGATGATTGGTTCACCGTTGGCTGGCGACAGAATGTTGTTGGTCGACATCATCAACGCACGCGCTTCCAACTGGGCTTCCAGTGTCAGCGGTACGTGCACGGCCATTTGGTCGCCGTCGAAGTCGGCGTTGTACGCGGCGCAGACCAGAGGGTGCAGCTGGATAGCCTTACCTTCGATCAGTACCGGTTCAAACGCCTGGATACCCAGACGGTGAAGGGTCGGTGCACGGTTGAGAAGAACCGGGTGTTCGCGAATCACTTCAGCGAGAACGTCCCAAACCTCTGGCAGTTCGCGCTCGACCATTTTCTTGGCCGCTTTGATGGTGGTCGCAAGACCACGCATTTCGAGCTTGCCGAAAATGAACGGTTTGAACAGCTCGAGAGCCATCTTCTTCGGCAGACCGCACTGGTGCAGGCGCAGGGTCGGGCCTACGGTAATTACCGAACGACCGGAGTAGTCAACACGCTTACCGAGCAAGTTCTGACGGAAACGACCTTGCTTACCCTTGATCATGTCAGCCAGGGATTTCAGAGGACGCTTGTTCGAACCGGTGATAGCGCGGCCACGACGACCGTTGTCGAGCAGCGCATCGACAGCTTCCTGCAACATACGCTTTTCGTTGCGCACGATGATGTCCGGAGCGGACAGATCCAGCAGGCGCTTCAAACGGTTGTTACGGTTGATCACTCGACGATACAGATCGTTGAGGTCGGAAGTCGCGAAACGACCGCCATCCAGCGGGACCAGTGGACGCAGATCTGGCGGCAGAACCGGCAGAACGGTCAGCACCATCCACTCTGGCAGGTTGCCGGAACCCTGGAAGGCTTCCATCAACTTCAGACGCTTGGACAGCTTCTTGATCTTGGTTTCGGAGTTGGTTTGCGGAATTTCTTCACGCAGACGGCCAATCTCGTGTTCCAGGTCGATAGCGTGCAGCAGTTCACGGACAGCTTCAGCACCCATACGGGCGTCGAAGTCGTCACCGAACTCTTCCAGCGCTTCGAAGTACTGCTCGTCGTTCAGCAGCTGACCTTTTTCAAGGGTGGTCATGCCTGGATCGATAACGACATAGCTCTCGAAGTAGAGAACGCGTTCGATATCACGCAGGGTCATGTCCATCAGCAAGCCGATACGGGACGGCAGCGATTTCAGGAACCAGATGTGGGCGACCGGCGAAGCCAGTTCGATGTGCGCCATGCGCTCACGACGAACCTTGGCCAGTGCAACTTCAACGCCGCACTTTTCGCAGATCACACCACGGTGCTTCAAGCGCTTGTACTTACCGCACAGGCACTCGTAATCCTTTACCGGGCCAAAGATCTTGGCGCAGAACAGGCCGTCACGCTCAGGTTTGAACGTACGGTAGTTGATGGTTTCCGGCTTTTTAACTTCACCGAACGACCATGAGCGGATCATCTCAGGCGAGGCCAATCCGATACGGATGGCGTCGAACTCTTCGACTTGACCCTGGTTTTTCAGCAAATTCAGTAGGTCTTTCAAGGCCTTTCCTCCTGGCGGAGCAGAGAGCGGGCAATCCTGCCCCGCTCTCGATTCGCGTCACGTGTTATTCGGTTTCCAGATCGATATCGATGCCGAGGGAACGAATTTCCTTGATCAACACGTTGAAGGACTCGGGCATGCCCGGCTCCATACGGTGATCGCCATCCACGATGTTTTTGTACATCTTGGTACGGCCGTTCACATCGTCCGACTTCACTGTGAGCATTTCTTGCAGAGTGTAAGCAGCACCGTATGCTTCCAGTGCCCAGACCTCCATCTCCCCGAAACGCTGACCACCGAACTGCGCCTTACCACCCAGCGGCTGCTGGGTAACCAGGCTGTACGAACCGGTAGAACGCGCGTGCATCTTGTCGTCTACCAAGTGGTTCAGCTTCAGCATGTACATGTAGCCAACGGTAACTGGACGCTCGAACTTGTTGCCGGTACGGCCGTCAGTCAGCTGCATCTGGCCGCTTTCCGGCAGGTCTGCCAGTTTCAGCATGGCCTTGATTTCGCTTTCCTTGGCGCCGTCGAACACTGGGGTGGCCATTGGAACACCGCCACGCAGGTTCTTCGCCAGATCCAGGATTTCCTGATCGGAGAAGCTGTCCAGATCTTCGTTACGACCGCCGATCTGGTTGTAGATCTCGTCCAGGAAGGTACGCAGTTCAGCGACTTTACGCTGCTCTTCGACCATCCGGTTGATCTTCTCGCCCAGACCTTTGGCCGCGAGACCCAGGTGGGTTTCAAGGATCTGACCAACGTTCATACGCGAAGGTACGCCCAGTGGGTTGAGGACGACGTCGACCGGGGTGCCATTGGCATCGTGCGGCATGTCTTCAACCGGCATGATCACAGAGACCACACCTTTGTTACCGTGACGACCGGCCATCTTGTCGCCCGGCTGGATGCGACGACGGATTGCCAGGTAAACCTTGACGATTTTCAGCACGCCTGGAGCCAGGTCATCGCCCTGCTGCAGTTTGCGCTTCTTGTCTTCGAACTTGTCGTCCAGCAGACGGCGGCGATCAACGATGTAGGCCTGAGCCTTCTCGAGCTGCTCGTTCAGAGCATCTTCAGCCATGCGCAGTTTGAACCACTGACCATGCTCAAGACCGTCGAGAACTTCGTCGGTGATGTCCTGACCTTTCTTCAGACCTGCGCCGCCTTCAGCCTTGTGGCCTACCAGAGCGGAACGCAGACGTTCGAAAGTCGCGCCTTCAACGATACGGAACTCTTCGTTCAGATCCTTGCGGATCTCGTCGAGCTGAGTCTTCTCGATCGACAGTGCACGAGCATCACGCTCAACGCCGTCACGGGTGAAGACCTGTACGTCGATGACAGTACCCTTGGTACCGGTAGGTACGCGCAGGGAAGTGTCTTTAACGTCGCTGGCTTTCTCACCGAAGATTGCACGCAGCAGTTTTTCTTCCGGAGTCAGTTGGGTCTCGCCTTTCGGAGTGACCTTACCTACCAGAATGTCGCCTGCGCCAACTTCAGCACCTACGTAAACGATACCGGCTTCGTCCAGTTTGTTCAGTGCAGCTTCACCCACGTTAGGGATGTCCGCAGTGATTTCCTCTGGGCCAAGCTTGGTGTCACGGGCCACACAGGTCAGTTCCTGAATGTGGATCGTGGTGAAACGGTCTTCCTGAACCACACGCTCGGACAGGCAGATGGAGTCTTCGAAGTTGAAGCCGTTCCATGCCATGAACGCGATGCGCATGTTCTGACCCAGCGCCAGTTCACCCATGTCGGTGGACGGGCCGTCGGCCATGATGTCGCTACGCTGAACGCGATCACCCTTGCTTACCAGCGGACGCTGGTTGATGCAGGTGTTCTGGTTCGAGCGGGTGTATTTGGTCAGGTTGTAGATGTCGACACCAGCTTCGCCGGTTTCAACTTCGTCATCAGCAACACGAACCACGATACGGCTGGCGTCGACGGAGTCGATCACGCCGCCACGACGAGCCACGACGCAAACGCCGGAGTCACGGGCTACGTTACGCTCCATGCCGGTACCTACCAGCGGCTTGTCAGCGCGCAGGGTTGGTACAGCTTGACGCTGCATGTTCGAACCCATCAACGCACGGTTGGCGTCGTCGTGCTCGAGGAACGGAATCAGCGACGCTGCAACCGAAACTACCTGCTTCGGCGAAACGTCCATCAAGGTGACTTCTTCAGGCGCCTTAACGGTGAATTCGTTCAGGTGACGTACGGCTACCAGTTCGTCGATCAGGACTTTCTGGTCGTTCATGGTCGCCGAAGCCTGCGCGATCACGTGATCGGCTTCTTCAATAGCGGACAGGAACACGATCTCGTCGGTGACCACACCCTCTTTCACCACGCGGTACGGGCTTTCCAGGAAGCCGTACTGGTTGGTGCGAGCGTACGCAGCCAGGGAGTTGATCAGACCGATGTTCGGACCTTCCGGCGTTTCAATCGGGCATACACGACCGTAGTGAGTCGGGTGTACGTCACGGACTTCAAAGCCTGCGCGCTCACGAGTCAGACCGCCAGGGCCGAGTGCAGAGACACGACGCTTGTGGGTGATCTCGGACAGCGGGTTGTTCTGGTCCATGAACTGCGAGAGCTGGCTGGAACCGAAGAACTCTTTCACCGCCGCAGCCACTGGCTTGGCGTTGATCAGGTCTTGCGGCATCAGGCCTTCGCTTTCAGCCATCGACAGACGCTCTTTGACCGCACGCTCAACACGTACCAGGCCAACGCGGAACTGGTTCTCGGCCATTTCGCCTACGCAGCGAACACGACGGTTACCCAGGTGGTCGATGTCATCGACGATGCCTTTACCGTTACGGATGTCGACCAGAGTCTTCAGTACCGCGACGATGTCTTCCTTGCACAGCACGCCCGAACCTTCGATCTCGGTACGACCGATACGACGGTTGAACTTCATCCGGCCGACCGCAGACAGGTCATAGCGCTCAGGGCTGAAGAACAGGTTGTTGAACAGGGTTTCGGCAGCGTCTTTGGTTGGCGGCTCGCCTGGACGCATCATGCGATAGATCTCGACCAGCGCTTCCAATTGGTTGCTGGTGGAGTCGATCTTCAGAGTGTCGGAGACGAACGGACCGCAGTCGATATCGTTGGTGTACAGAGTTTCGATGCGAACAACACCAGCCTTGGCAATTTTTGCCAGGACTTCAGTGTTCAGCTCGGTGTTGCACTCTGCCAGGATTTCGCCGGTGGCCGGGTGCACGATGACCTTGGCGGTAGTACGGCCCAGGACGTAGTCCAGAGGTACTTCCAGAGTCTTGATGCCGGCTTTTTCGATCTGGTTGATGTGGCGCGCGGTAATACGGCGGCCCGCTTCAACAATGACCTTGCCCTTCTCGTCCTGAATGTCCAGAACCGCAATTTCACCACGCAGACGCGAAGCAATCAGTTCCAGGCTGAGGGTTTCGCCGCTCAGCTTGAAGACGTTGGTGGTGTAGAACGCGTCCAGCACTTCTTCAGTGGTGTAACCGAGCGCACGCAGCAGTACCGATGCCGGCAGCTTGCGACGACGGTCGATACGCACGAACACGCAGTCTTTCGGGTCGAACTCGAAGTCCAGCCACGAACCGCGGTAAGGAATGATGCGCGCGGAGTACAGCAGTTTGCCGGAGCTATGCGTCTTGCCGCGGTCGTGGTCGAAGAACACGCCCGGGGAACGGTGCAGCTGGGAAACGATTACACGCTCGGTACCGTTGATTACGAAGGTACCGTTCTCAGTCATCAGGGGGATTTCACCCATGTAGACTTCTTGCTCTTTGATGTCCTTGATCGCTTTGTTCGACGATTCTTTGTCGAAAATGATCAGGCGCACTTTTACCCGCAAAGGTACGGCGAAAGTTACACCGCGCAATACGCATTCTTTGACATCAAATGCCGGTTCGCCCAGGCGATAACCGACGTACTCCAGCGCAGCATTGCCGGAGTAGCTGATGATCGGGAAAACGGATTTGAAGGCCGCATGCAGGCCCACGTCGCGGAACTGATCTTTAGTCGCTCCCGCTTGCAAGAATTCACGATACGAATCCAGCTGGATGGCCAGGAGGTAAGGCACATCCATGACGTCCGGCAACTTGCTAAAGTCCTTGCGGATACGTTTTTTCTCAGTATATGAGTAAGCCATCAGCGTTCCCCAGCTTGGTCACCTGCTTGTTTGGCCCCTCCCGACGGGAGCAGCCAGAAAATCGTGCAAACCCCATGGTTTGCTCCACCGCATCGGGTGGTTACAGCGCCCTTATCAGCACCGACCCAGTCGGCTGCCAATAACGGAAAAAGGCCGGTGGCAAGAGCCACCAGCCATCAGCCTGTCGCTTGACGCTCGGGCTGGAGGAGCAAAGTCGATACTTATTTCAGTTCGACTTTAGCGCCTGCTTCTTCCAGCTTCTTCTTGGCGTCTTCAGCAGCTTCTTTCGAAACGCCTTCAGCTACAACCTGAGGAGCGCCGTCTACTTTCTCTTTGGCTTCTTTCAGGCCCAGACCGGTCAGTTCACGAACTGCCTTGATCACGTTAACCTTCTTCTCGCCAGCTTCCAGCAGAACAACGTTGAACTCGGTTTGCTCTTCAACAACAGCGGCAGCAGCAGCTGGACCAGCCGAAGCAGCAGCAGCGGTAACACCGAAGGTTTCTTCCATCGCTTTGATCAGCTCAACGATTTCCACTACGGATTTCTGGCCGATTGCTTCGATGATTTGTTCGTTAGTCAGAGACATGACTCAATTCCTGAATTGGGGGACGGCCTACGCGACCATCGAAATAAACAAAAAACGCGAGAAGTTGACGAGCCTTAGGCTGCGGCAGCTTCTTTCTGGTCGCGAATTGCCGCCAGAGTACGAGCCAATTTGCTGGTAGCGCCTTGAATCACGCTCATCAGCTGAGAAATTGCTTCGTCACGGGTCGGCAGAGTTGCCAGTACGTCGATCTGATTAGCTGCGAGGAACTTGCCCTCGAACGCAGCTGCCTTGATCTCGAACTTGTCCTGACCCTTGGCAAACTCTTTGAAGATACGGGCAGCAGCACCCGGATGTTCGTTCGAGAATGCAATCAGGGTCGGGCCGGTGAACACGTCGTTGAGGACACTGTATTGAGTGTCAGCAACAGCGCGCTTGAGCAGGGTGTTACGTACAACACGTACGTAAACGCCAGCTTCACGAGCCTCTTTACGGAGTCCGGTCATTGCGCCTACTGTTACGCCACGTGCATCAACCACGACAGCGGACAGAGCGACTTTGGCAGCCTCGTTGACTTCAGCGACGATGGCCTTCTTGTCTTCGAGATTAATTGCCACGGGTTTAACTCCTGCTTGTTACCGTTTCATTCGATCGGAACCGAATGTCGTTTTGGTGTCTGATTCGGTAAGGAACCGGGAGCACCATCTGCGTAGGCTTATGGTTTAAGACTTGCGTCGCCTACGGTCTTGGATAGCCCCCGCCAGGCAGGGACCCCAATCTTTCAATTGGCGCGAACCATCGCGCCAACCTTTGTCTTACGCGTCGAGCGAGCTCTGGTCGATGACCAGACCTGGGCCCATAGTGGTGCTCAGGGTAACGCGCTTGACGTAGATACCTTTCGAAGAAGCTGGCTTGATACGCTTCAGATCAGCGATCAGGGCTTCAACGTTTTCCTTCAGCTTGACGGCGTCGAAGCCCATCTTGCCAACGGAAGTGTGAATGATGCCGTTTTTGTCGGTGCGATAACGAACCTGACCAGCTTTAGCGTTTTTAACCGCAGTAGCTACGTCTGGAGTTACAGTACCAACCTTAGGGTTAGGCATCAGACCACGTGGACCGAGGATCTGACCCAGTTGACCTACAACGCGCATGGCATCCGGGGATGCAATCACTACGTCATAGTTCAGGTCGCCGCCTTTCATTTCGGCAGCCAGGTCGTCCATACCTACACGGTCAGCGCCGGCAGCCAGAGCGGCCTCAGCAGCTGGACCTTGGGTGAACACAGCAACGCGAACGGTCTTGCCAGTGCCGTGTGGCAGCACAGTAGCGCTACGGACAACCTGGTCGGATTTACGCGGGTCAACACCCAGGTTTACAGCAACGTCGAACGACTCGCTGAACTTGACAGTCGACAGCTCAGCCAGCAGAGCAGCAGCGTCTACAATGTTGTAGGCCTTGCCTGCTTCGATTTTGCCGGCGATAGCCTTTTGACGCTTAGTCAGCTTAGCCATTACACACCCTCCACGTTAAGGCCCATGCTACGAGCAGAACCGGCGATAGTACGCACGGCTGCATCCATATCAGCTGCAGTCAGATCCGCGTTTTTGGTTTTCGCGATTTCTTCCAGCTGAGCACGGGTAACGGTACCAACCTTAACGGTGTTCGGACGAGCGGAACCGCTAGTCAGACCGGCC
The DNA here is from genome assembly GCF_054070155.1 of Pseudomonas sp. SDT291_1_S447. Classification (NCBI taxonomy): domain Bacteria; kingdom Pseudomonadati; phylum Pseudomonadota; class Gammaproteobacteria; order Pseudomonadales; family Pseudomonadaceae; genus Pseudomonas; species Pseudomonas sp. SDT291_1_S447. The sequence continues at coordinate 5,432 of NZ_JBSVXS010000035.1, read as the reverse complement.
GCCTTCTTCAGCAGAACCGAAGCAGGGGTGGATTTAGTTTCGAAAGTGAAGCTACGGTCGCTGTAGACAGTGATGATCACTGGAGTCGGCAGGCCAGCTTCAAGACCCTGAGTACGGGCGTTGAAAGCCTTGCAGAATTCCATGATGTTCACGCCGTGCTGACCCAGAGCAGGACCAACTGGTGGACTTGGGTTAGCCTGAGCGGCCTTCACTTGCAGCTTGATGTAAGCGGTAATTTTCTTGGCCATGAGGCACTCCAATTACGGGTTCGAACGCCTCGAAAGGCTCCCCGGTTACTTGCGCGTTTATCCCAGTGACGACAAAACCCCACAGCCTACGGCTGCGGGGTTGGGATGCTTGTTCAGCTAGACCTTTTCGACCTGACTGAACTCCAACTCTACCGGGGTAGAGCGACCGAAAATGAGCACTGCCACCTGGATCCGGCTCTTTTCGTAGTTAACTTCTTCAACAACGCCATTGAAATCAGCGAATGGACCGTCGTTGACTCGCACCGTTTCACCCGGCTCGAAGAGAGTCTTCGGCTTAGGCTTGTCGCTACCATCAGCAACACGACGCAGAATTGCTTCCGCCTCTTTATCGGTGATTGGTGCAGGCTTATCGGCTGTACCGCCAATGAAACCCATCACCCGAGGAGTATCCTTGACCAAGTGCCAAGTACCCTCATTCATATCCATCTGAACCAGAACATAGCCTGGAAAGAACTTGCGCTCGCTTTTGCGTTTCTGGCCATTACGCATTTCAACCACTTCTTCAGTGGGAACCAGAATCTCGCCGAAGCCATCTTCCATGCCAGCCAGCTTCACGCGCTCGACAAGCGAGCGCATCACATGCTTCTCGTAACCCGAGTAAGCATGCACAACATACCAACGCTTAGCCACGGGACACCCTTAGCCGACAATCAAGGAAACAAGCCAGCCGAGCAGGGAATCAAGCCCCCACAACAGCAACGCCATAACCAGAACAACAGCCACCACAATCAGGGTGGTCTGCGTGGTTTCTTGGCGAGTTGGCCACACGACTTTACGAATCTCGGTGCGAGCTTCCTTAACCAGTACAAAGAAAGACTTGCCCTTCGCAGTCTGCAGGCCTACAAAGGCAGCTACAGCAGCAATGACAAGCAAAGCGAGTACACGGTACAGGATCGGCGAAGCAGAGTAATACTGATTGCCAACAACGCCAACAACCACCAAAGCGACAACTACAAGCCACTTGAGCAGATCGAAGCGAGAGCCTTGAGCTTCAGCTTTAGGAGTCATCTATGAAGATCCTGTGAAAAGAAAGCCAGACACACCGAGTGAATCTGGCAGGTCAGGAGGGAATCGAACCCCCAACCTACGGTTTTGGAGACCGTCGCTCTGCCAATTGAGCTACTGACCTAAAACAAAATCAGGCCGACCATTATGCCGGCCCGAAAAATACATTACAACCACTTACTCGATGATTTTAGCTACGACGCCAGCGCCGACGGTACGACCGCCTTCACGGATAGCGAAACGCAGACCGTCTTCCATCGCGATGGTTTTGATCAGGGTAACAGTCATCTGAATGTTGTCACCTGGCATTACCATTTCAACGCCTTCTGGCAGCTCGCAGTTACCAGTCACGTCAGTAGTACGGAAGTAGAACTGTGGACGGTAGCCTTTGAAGAACGGAGTGTGACGACCGCCTTCTTCCTTGCTCAGAACGTAAACTTCTGCGGTGAACTTGGTGTGCGGCTTAACCGAACCCGGCTTAACCAGAACCTGACCACGCTCAACGTCGTCACGCTTGGTACCACGCAGCAGAACGCCGCAGTTCTCGCCAGCACGACCTTCGTCGAGCAGCTTGCGGAACATTTCAACACCGGTGCAAGTAGTAACGGTGGTGTCACGCAGACCAACGATTTCCAGCGGATCCTGAACGCGAACGATACCCCGCTCGATACGACCAGTCACAACAGTACCACGACCCGAGATCGAGAATACATCTTCGATTGGCATCAGGAATGGCTTGTCGATCATACGAACTGGTTCTGGGATGTAGCTGTCCAGAGTTTCAACCAGCTTCTTGACGGCAGTGGTGCCCATCTCGTTATCGTCTTTGCCTTCCAGAGCCATACGAGCCGAACCGATGATGATCGGAGTGTCGTCGCCTGGGAAGTCATAGGTGGACAGCAGGTCGCGAACTTCCATCTCAACCAGTTCCAGCAGCTCTGCGTCGTCTACCAGGTCAGCCTTGTTCAGGAAAACCACGATGTACGGAACGCCTACCTGACGGGACAGCAGGATGTGCTCACGCGTTTGTGGCATCGGACCATCAGCGGCCGAGCAAACCAGGATAGCGCCGTCCATTTGAGCAGCACCGGTGATCATGTTCTTCACATAGTCAGCGTGACCTGGGCAGTCAACGTGAGCGTAGTGACGGATCAGCGAGTTGTACTCAACGTGCGCGGTGTTGATGGTGATACCGCGAGCTTTTTCTTCTGGAGCGCTGTCGATCTTGTCGAATTCAACTACGGCCGAACCGAAAACTTCGGAGCAGACGCGAGTCAGAGCAGCGGTCAGAGTGGTTTTACCGTGGTCAACGTGACCAATGGTCCCAACGTTGACGTGGGGCAGGGAACGATCAAATTTTTCCTTAGCCATCGATATCACCCTCAACAGAAGAAATTAGACAAACAATATCAACCATTAAAACAAAGGCAGATATTTTCATATCTGCCTTGTTATATGGAGCTCTTGAGCGGATTTGAACCGCTGACCTCACCCTTACCAAGGGTGTGCTCTACCAACTGAGCTACAAGAGCAAAACACTTTGCACAACCTGCAAACTTGGAGCGGGTAGCGGGAATCGAACCCGCATCATCAGCTTGGAAGGCTGAGGTTCTACCACTAAACTATACCCGCAGAGCCTGCAGCTCACGCTTAAATCTGGTGGAGGGAGAAGGATTCGAACCTTCGAAGTCGTAGACGTCAGATTTACAGTCTGATCCCTTTGGCCGCTCGGGAACCCCTCCTAATCAGGCCGGCATTCTATACTATGCCAAACCCTTGTCAAGCATTTTCTCATTTAAAAACCTGAGGTTAGCTGCGTTGACATCGCTTCACTTTGAATTCCTGTTTAGGTCTTCGCTGTGGAGCGGGCGCCATTCTATGCAAACTATTCAGTAGGTGCAACCCCCTCACATAGCATTATTTTATGTTTTAACTCATTGAATTCGTTGGAAAGGTTTTGCAACTGTACATCCCCCAGCAAACGCTGGCCCTGAGGCGAAACAGACAACCAATAACCAGCCCCAGATACATCCCTCGTCGAAGATTTTACATCAACCCCCATTTCAGCCAGACGCTGCTGGAGCGCTGGAATCGATTCCTGCCGAGAAAAACCGCCAAGGAAAAGACACTGTTGCCGACGCCCCGCCTGCCCCTCCCGAACCTCACCCGTCGTTTCGCTGAGCAAGCGAATGTCTTGCTGGGAACCTCGATACAAACTAAGAGGCGTCACGTCCTTCGCCCGCAAGGGCGCCTCCTGCTGATGCCAGACATAATAGAAACCATTAAGAACAAGGAGCAGGAGAAACAACCAACGCATACAAACCTCAGGAAAAAGGACACGCCATAGCCAAGCCCACAAAAACGAGGTCGGGTACGACTCGGGCCTCAGGCGCGACATCTGCGACCAAAACAGCATCACCGCCAGTTATAAAGACTGCGAAATCTTTCCCCCAGTAGGAACTCGCCATTTCCAGTTGAGTCAGCACAAAACCTCGCAACATTAACGAACACCCACGCTCCACCGCCTCAACAGTGCTCCGCCCAGGCGCATTGCTGGACAGCGCGCGTTCAGCCGCCAGGTCGCCATAGCGAATCTTACGGGTATGAGTACGCAACTGATTTCGCATCAACGGCATCCCCGGGCAAATAAAGCCGCCCAAATGCTCTCCATCAGCGGCAATAAAATCAGCAGTTACTGCCGTACCGAAATCGAGTACCAGGCAAGCGCTGCCCGATGCCAGATGAAACCCGCCAAGCATGGCCAACCATCTATCGAGCCCGAGACGCTCGTAGTCTTCATAACCATTTTTGACACCAGACATTTCACGAGCGGACTCAGCGCACACAACCGAAATACCGAACTCCCGCTCGATCGCATCGATCAATGCATCAGTTTCCTCTGCAGTCCTGACACTCACCAGGCGACACTTGCGCAGCACAAGCCCATCAAGAGATCTCAAACTATCAAGCAACGCCAGATCAGAGTCGACAACCCCTTCAGAAAAGAGAGCGTCGGGCGCAGCCTTCAGTACTCGCCATTTAATAAAGCTGTTCCCGCAGTCGAGCTCAAGAATCATCACGCAACCTCAGACTGAGCTCACCACCACTAAAGACTTTTTCCACGCCACTCACCTTCATGCGCAGAGCACCCTGACTATCTATTCCGAGCACCACGCCATCTACCTGACTCGAACCCGCAATCAATGATACAGGCCGATCCTGCCACAGGTGATTGGCCTCCCATTCTGCCTGGAGAACCGAGAAACCATCCGTCTGATGACGCTGGATGTAAGCACTTAACTGCTCACTCAGCTCAACCACCAAAGCATTACGATCACTGCTCTTGCCTGACTCAAGCCGGATAGAGGTCCACTGCTGGTCAACCTCATCAGCAAGCTGCATATTCACGTTGATACCAATACCCAACACCACATGGCAAACATCTGCCGGATCTCCAACGAGCTCCAGAAGAATGCCGGCGATTTTCTTGTTACCTACCAAGACATCGTTGGGCCACTTCAATCCGGCACTTGGCACACCAAAATTTCGCAGAGCCTGCAAGACAGCCAACCCCACGACAAGACTCAAGCCCTCGAGCTGGCGCATTCCGCCATCAATACGCAGGACAAGGCTGTAATAAAGATTTTCAGCGAACGGACTCACCCATTTACGACCTCTTCTCCCACGCCCGGAGACCTGCCGTTCTGCGAGCACCAAAAAGGGGGCCAAACTACCTTGGCCGATCGCGCGCAAAGCCTCAGCGTTTGTCGAGTCGACCGAATCCAGAACGGTCACCGGCCAGCTTGGCGCCATTGCAGATATAGTCAGAGAGTCGAGCAGCATCAATGGTGCAGCCAGTTGATAGCCCCGCCCCCGAACTTTATGAAGGGATAAGCCAAGATCAGCCTCCAGATGCTGAAGCTGCTTCCATACCGCACTTCGACTTATTCCCAGGGCAGCGCCCAGATCCTGACCAGAATGGAATCGACCATCCTTCAGAAGGTTCAACAACGTCAGCATGCAGGTCTCGCCTCACAATGAGGCCCGAATAATAGCCATGCCCCGGGCCGTTGCATAGAAATCAAGCAGATACATTTCCTGCGGGCAAAACAAAACCCCAACTGCTTTCGCAATTGGGGTTTCGGAATTTAATCTTGA
>NZ_JBSVXS010000034.1:0-50871 GCF_054070155.1 Pseudomonas sp. SDT291_1_S447 | reverse complement strand
TTACTTTTTTTGGCGTTTGAAAAAAAGTGAGTCGCCGTAAGGGCGAAACCGTAATCAGCAACACCCGCAGCAACGGATCCACCCACAAAATTGACTAAAATCCCCGAGCCATGCTCTCCTACACAACTTGTTACGGGTGCCCTTCACAGGGTGAAACGGGAAACCGGTGAATCATGTGCTTTACTCAAGCCCATGTCAGTCCGGTGCTGCCCCCGCAACGGTAAGCGAGCGAAGCGTCAAAACCACTGTGTCAGCAAGGCATGGGAAGGTGACGCTTGCAGGTCGGCCTGACGCCAACCCCTCGTGAGCCCGGAGACCGGCCCGCAACACACAGCCCGCACCTTGTGCGTCGCTGAACATAACAAACCCGCGGTGGGCGGGCGCTGTTCGAACCTTTGCGAACCCGACCCGCAGGGGTTTTCATGCGCTCGATTCACCCACTGACACTCCAGAGGGAAGCGCCATGTCGATCATCAGCAGCACCGGCAGCAACACGGACAAAATTTCCAGCACCGCCACCCTGAGCCAACGCCTGAGCGCCGCGATCTTTGCGTCGATCCTCGGCGCCAGCCTGGTCTACTTCGCCGGTTTCTCGCACATCGAAGCGGTGCACAACGCCGCCCACGATACCCGCCACAGCGCCGCGTTCCCGTGCCACTGAGACCTGCCGACATGATCAAGCGTATTGCGCAAACCGCAGGTTTCACCGGTCTGCTGGCCGCCCTGCTCCTCACCCTGCTGCAAAGCTTCTGGGTCTCGCCGCTGATTCTTCAGGCAGAGACCTTCGAAAAAGCCGAACCAGTGGCTGAAGTTCACGAACACGCCGCCGGCGCCGCTGCGCACACCCACGATGCCGAGGCCTGGGAGCCGGAAGACGGCTGGCAGCGCGTGGTCTCGACCACTGGCGGTAATCTGGTCGTAGCCGTCGGTTTCGCTCTGATGCTCGCCGGCCTCTACACCCTGCGCGCACCGACCAAAACCTCGCAAGGCCTGCTCTGGGGCCTGGCCGGTTACGCCACTTTCGTCCTCGCGCCGACCCTGGGCCTGCCGCCTGAGTTGCCGGGCACAGCCGCTGCGGATCTGGCCTCGCGTCAGATGTGGTGGATCGGCACGGCCGCTTCGACTGCGGTCGGGCTGTCGTTGATCGCGTTCAGCCGTCACTGGCTGATGAAGATCCTCGGCGTGGCGATTCTTGCCGTACCGCACGTGATCGGCGCACCGCAGCCGCAAGTGCATTCGATGCTCGCTCCCGAGGCATTGGAAGCCCAGTTCAAAATCGCTTCGCAGTTGACCAACGTGGTGTTCTGGCTGGCCCTGGGCCTGATCAGCGCCTGGTTGTTCCGCCGCAAAAGCGCTGGCCAATACCACGCATGACCGATGACCGCGCAGCGCCGACTTTCGTGGTCGGCCTGGGCTGCCAGCGCGGCTGCCCTGCCAGCACGCTGCGCGCGTTACTCGACCAAGCCCTACAGGCGCACCGCATTGAACTTCAAACGGTCAAGGCATTGGCCAGCATCGATTTGAAGCGCGACGAGCCAGGCCTGCAAGAACTTGCCGCTCAGTTGGCTTTGCCCTTGCTGTACTTCAGCAGCGAGGAACTGGCCAGTTATCAGCAACGACTCAGCCACCATTCGCAAATCGCCTACGAACGAACCGGCTGCTATGGCGTTGCCGAAAGCGCTGCGTTGGCACTCGCCGAACAGTTGATTCAGGCTCCGGCAAAACTGCTGATTTCCCGGCAAAAATACGCTCAGGCAACACTGGCATTGGCCGGCGCGGCGTAAAATCCCGATAATCGCCGCCATTGATCATGAGCGTTGTTCATCTGCAACGCGGTCGTGCCCTCTTTTACTCAGGATTCAAAGATGACCGTCTACTTCATCGGCGCCGGCCCCGGCGACCCGGAATTGATCACTGTCAAAGGCCAGCGGCTGATCCGCAGTTGCCCGGTGATTATCTACGCAGGCTCGTTGGTGCCGGCGGCAGTGCTCGACGGCCATCAAGCCGAAACGGTGGTCAACAGCGCTGAATTGCACCTGGAACAGATCATCGAACTGATCAAGACCGCGCATGCCAAGGGCCACGATGTGGCGCGGGTGCATTCCGGTGATCCGAGCCTGTATGGCGCGATTGGTGAGCAGATTCGTTATCTGCGTGAGTTGAATATCCCGTTCGAAATCATCCCGGGAGTGACGGCAACGGCAGCCTGTGCCGCGTTGCTCGGCGCGGAACTGACCCTGCCGGATGTTTCACAAAGTGTGATTCTGACCCGCTATGCCGATAAAACCGCCATGCCGGCAGGCGAAGAGCTCGGCAGTCTGGCGCAGCACGGCGCGACCATGGCGATTCATCTGGGGGTCAATCATCTGGACAAGATTCTGGCGGAACTGCTGCCGCATTACGGCGCCGACTGCCCGATTGCAGTGATTCACCGGGCGACGTGGCCGGATCAGGATTGGGTGGTCGGGACGCTGGCGGATATTGCTGAAAAGGTTGAGGCCAAGGGGTTTCGGCGTACGGCATTGATTCTGGTGGGTCGCGTTTTGGGCAGTGAGGTGTTTAGCGAGTCATCGTTGTATCGCGCCGGGCATGCTCACCTCTATCGCCCATGAAGGCCCCTTCGCGAGCAGGCTCGCTCCCACATTTGGAATGCGATCAAATGTGGGAGCGAGCTTGCTCGCGAAGGCGTCGGTACATTTCATCCATAAAAAACTCACCCATAAAAAAACGGCGCTCACGGGGCGCCGTTTTTCATGTCCGCAGCGAACACCTTAGTAGTAGGCGTTTTCTTTCTGCGTGTGGTCGGTCACATCGCGAACGCCTTTCAGCTCCGGGATGCGCTCGAGCAAGGTGCGCTCGATGCCTTCCTTCAACGTCACGTCCGCCTGGCCGCAGCCTTGGCAACCGCCACCGAACTGCAGCACGGCGATGCCGTCTTCAACCACATCGATCAGGCTGACCTGACCGCCGTGGCTGGCCAGCCCCGGGTTGATCTCGGTTTGCAGGTAGTAGTTGATGCGCTCGTTGACCGGGCTGTCGGCGTTGACCATCGGCACTTTGGCGTTTGGCGCCTTGATGGTCAGCTGGCCGCCCATGCGGTCGGTGGCGTAGTCGACGACGGCGTCATCGAGAAACGCTTCGCTGAAGTGATCGATATACGCGGTGAAGCTTTTCAGCCCCAGCGCGGTGTCTTCAGGTTTTTCTTCGCCCGGCTTGCAGTAGGCAATGCAGGTTTCGGCGTACTGGGTGCCAGGCTGGGTGATGAAGACGCGGATGCCGATGCCCGGGGTGTTCTGCTTGGAGAGCAGATCAGCCAGGTAATCGTGGGCGGCGTCGGTAATGGTAATAGCGGTCATGGAAACTCCTCGCAGGCTTGGGCGCAGTTTACGCCAATCGTTGCGCCGGACAAAGTCCTAGTATTTTTGTCGGGAAAGATTCTCGTCGGGCTCGTCGTCGATTCGCGCCTTGAGCCAGCGATAGCTGCGTTTTTCCACCCATTCGTAGCTCAACCAGGAGCCGACGCCAATGGCCAGCGCGCACACGACAAACATCAAATACGGATTGATGCCGTAGCGCCGGGCCAGATAACCGCCCGCCGAGAGCACCAGAACGTGCATCAGGTACACAGAATACGAGCAATCACCGAGCAGCTTGAGGACGCGACTGCGCTCGACATACCGCTCAAGCGAGATACACGCCATCACCAGCACGGCGCTCGGCACACCCCAGTTGAGCAGCCTCGGCGCCGGTGCCAAGTGATAGATCGCCAGCAATGCAGCGCCAATCGCGGTCAGCGGCAGCCAGAAACCCGGGCCAATCCAACCCCGGCGATAGAGCATGCCGATGCCAATCCCCAGCAGAAACTCATAGACGATGTCCGAACGGTAAAACTCGCTGATCCAGCCAAACCCGGTCCACGCCTGACTCACTGCAAACAGCAACGCCGCGACTACCAGCAGGCGCACCTGCAGACGGAACAGCAACGCCCAGGCAAACAGCACGTAAAACAGGATTTCGTAGTTTAGCGTCCAGCCGACATTCAGCGTCGGATAGATACCGTAGCCGCCGGGGTTCTCAGTCGGAATGAACAGCAACGACAACAGCAGATGGCCCCAATCCACGGTCTGATCCGGCAGTAACGGCTGGGCAAACACCACCAGTAGCGCCATCAACAGCGTGTACAGCCAATACGCCGGGACGATGCGAAACAGCCGATACAACAGAAAGCGCGCGGGCGGCAGCGGTTTGTTCTCGGTCGAGAGGAAAATAACCAGACCGCTGATGACGAAGAAGATATCGACGCCTACCGCGCCCTTGTCGATGAACAGCTGCCCGATCGGCCCACGCGCCTGGAAGTCGAAGAAAATCTGCATGAAGTGGTGGCAGACCACCGTCCACGCGGCAAGCGCACGCAGGGCTTGCACTGAAATCAACATCACCTGCTCCCGATCACACCCTCAAATTCACCTCAATCTCTGTAGGAGCTGCGGCACGCTGCGATCTTTTGATCATGATTCTTAAAGATCAAAAGATCGCAGCCTCGTTTCACTCGACAGCTCCTACAGGGTTTTGCGGCGTTGCTTGAAGTTGGGACAGCAAGCCAATCTGAATCGATCAAAGATTCTCGTAGCGGTTCATGTCCAGCACGCCCTCTTCCACCGGTTCGGTTTCGTGCAGGTACTGACTCAAATCGTGGAAATAGAACCAGAATTGCGGATGACTGCGACGAATCCCCCAACGTTCGACGATTTTCTCAAAGCGATTGGCATCCTTGGCGTTTTCCATTGCATCGACAAACGCCGGCACCTGATCGGCCGGGACATTAAAGATGAAGTTCGGATAACTGCTGAGCACGCCCGGGTAAATGGTCAGCGTGTCCAGCCCCGGTTGATAGCGCAGCGACTCACCCAGCAGGAACGCCACATTGCTATGGGCGCGGTTGCGCAACAGGCTGTAGACCTCGCGTTTACCGCTGGCGGTTTCAACGCGCAGCAGGGTCGCTTCAGGGAGCTGATCAATCACCTTCAAACCGGCCGCCGGACGCGAAGTCAGGCGGCTCAATGCCTGTTCAGCATTTTGCAGCGCCGGGTCGATATTCGGCCGTGAGCAGTAAGCGCCATCGCAGCGATTGATCGGGTCCGGCCGCGCATTGAGATCGCCGTAACGCGCCAGCAATTGCATGGCGAAGTCGTATTTCGGGTCTTTCTCATCGAGCTTCAGCGCGGTCGGCTTATCGTCGTCAATCGCTTCGTAATCGAGCCACATCTTGAACTGGCCGCTGCTCTGATACCAATCGTCCAGGTAATCCTCACGGGAATCGGCGGGCATCAGGCGCAGGAAGTTTTGCTCGGCGCCGTTGCGGATCAGGTCGAAATACAGGCGGGTTTGCGCCTGATGCGAGACGTTGCCGAATACATCGAAGTTGACTGCCAACTGGTAATAGGTGCGTTCCAGCAGCGGATAGTCGAACAGCCACATGGTTTGCGGCACTTCACCGATCAGGCCTTTGGTCACTGAAGCGCTGTCGAAGTGGCGGAAAATGCTCAGCAACGCGTTATCGTTGCCGGCCCACAGGGTCGACCAGCTCGGCGCGGGGAGATCGGCGTAGCTGTCGCGGCGCAGAGCCTCATATTCATTGCGCTTGTCGCGGTAGTTGCGCCACAGGCTGAGGACGCTGCCGACATCGTCGTTCTGTCCCGGCATGGCCAGCAACGGTGTGGCCTGACCGCGATAATTCGGGTCGGTGATATAGAGGTCGTGTTCCGGTGCCTGGAACAGCGCCCAGAAGTTGTCACGGATCACGTCGGTCGCAATCTGCCCCCGGCACACCGGGCCGCGAATAAAGGTGCGGACGAAGTATTCGGCGTTATCCAGCATGAACTGGTAACGCGCCTGCGCCGGAATTGCCTCGAACGTGGCAAACGGATTGGCGCGGCTCTGCGGACCGTAACCCGGCAAGGCATTGACCTGCCAGTTGCCGCTGTAAAACAGGCTTTTCACCCGCGACATCTTCGCCGCGCTCAGCGGATAGGTGATGTGGGTTTTATGCACGATCACACCCTGCACCGGCCACAAACGGTAATACACCTGAGTGCCCGGATCGTCGTTCGGGCGGCGAGTGGCGATAAGGTCGATCGGCTGCCCGCTCGGTGTACGTGATCGCACCCACTGGAAGTAATGCCCCGGCTCGCCATCCTTGAAATAGATGTGCGCGAGGTACCAGTGCTCGTACAACCAGCGGCCGACCAGACTTTGCCGTGCGCCGGGGGTGTTGAGCAGGTTTTCCCACTGGACGATCTGCAGCGCCTCTTTGGCGCTTGGTGCCAGGCCTTGCTCGTCAATCGGCGCACCCGAGGCCAGCCAGCGCTGCAATGTCTGATATTGCTGGTCGGTCAACCCGGTGACCGCCAGCGGCATGCCTTCTTTCGGGTGAGCGCCGGCGTAGCCTTCGAACTCGGCGGGCAGCGCGCACATGTTCTCGCGATTCAGGCCCAGCACGATGTCTTCCGGAAGTTTGGCGTTCGGTGTCAGCGGCGTCTTGTGCCCCAGTTCGAGCATGCGCGCCATCAACGCCGCTTGGCTGCCTTGGGCGTCGAGCACCGAATAAAAGTCTTTCTGCTGCCAGGCGCGTTTACCGAAGGCGTCGTAAAACAGTCGGGTGGTCGGTGCCGCTTGTGTGCGTTCGCCATCGTAGACCGGCATCTTGCTCGCACCACGGGCCGCGCCCTCGCCACTGCCCAGGTTCAACTGGCAGGCCGAATCGTAGCAGGCATGGCAGGCCACGCACTTCTCGGTGAAGATCGGCTGAATGTCGCGGCTGTATGAGATCGTGGGCTCTTGCGCAACGGCGCCCCAGCTTAAAAACAGCAAAACCATGCTGATGACGCGGTACGACATGCCCTTGATCCCGATCGTGAAAAAAACGCCGCGATTCTACAGTATGACGCTCGTACCAACATGAACGATATTCATGCAAAAGCCCCACATGCTCTAAAAGCGCACAGGTTTGCTATGATCCCGCTCCTTCGTAATGGTCTTTCCGAGTAGTTCAAATGTCCGATCGCAGCGTCCGCCTTCAAGCTCTCAAGCAAGCCCTCAAAGAGCGCATCCTGATACTCGATGGCGGTATGGGCACGATGATCCAGAGCTACAAGCTCGAAGAGCAGGATTATCGCGGCAAACGCTTCGCGGACTGGCCGAGTGACGTCAAGGGCAACAACGACCTGCTGGTGATCACCCGTCCGGACGTGATCGGCGGCATCGAGAAGGCCTATCTGGATGCCGGCGCCGACATCCTCGAAACCAACACCTTCAACGCTACGCGCATTTCCATGGCCGACTACGGTATGGAAGAGCTGGCCTACGAGTTAAACGTAGAAGGCGCACGTCTGGCCCGCAAGGTCGCCGACGCCAAGACCGCCGAGAACCCGGACAAGCCACGCTTCGTTGCCGGCGTACTCGGCCCGACCAGCCGTACCTGCTCGCTGTCGCCGGACGTCAACAACCCTGGCTATCGCAACGTCACCTTTGATGAGCTGGTGGAGAACTACACCGAAGCCACCAAAGGCCTGATCGAGGGCGGCGCCGACCTGATCCTGATCGAAACCATTTTCGACACCCTCAACGCCAAAGCGGCGATCTTCGCTGTGCAAGGCGTGTTCGAAGAGCTGCACGTAGAACTGCCGATCATGATTTCCGGGACCATCACCGATGCCTCCGGCCGTACCCTGTCGGGGCAGACCACCGAAGCATTCTGGAACTCGGTGGCGCATGCCAAGCCGATTTCGGTCGGTTTGAACTGCGCGCTCGGCGCCAGTGAGTTGCGTCCGTACCTGGAAGAGCTGTCGAACAAAGCCAGCACCCACGTTTCCGCGCACCCGAACGCTGGCCTGCCGAACGAATTCGGCGAGTACGACGAACTGCCGTCGGAAACCGCCAAGGTCATCGAAGAATTCGCCCAGAGCGGCTTCCTCAATATCGTCGGCGGCTGCTGCGGCACCACGCCGGGGCACATTGAAGCGATCGCCAAAGCCGTCGCCGGTTATGCGCCGCGGCAGATTCCGGACATTCCCAAGGCTTGCCGCCTCTCGGGTCTGGAGCCGTTCACCATCGATCGCAGCTCGTTGTTCGTCAACGTCGGCGAACGTACCAACATCACCGGTTCCGCCAAGTTCGCCCGTCTGATCCGTGAAGACAACTACACCGAAGCGCTGGAGGTCGCCCTGCAGCAGGTCGAGGCCGGCGCGCAGGTGATCGACATCAACATGGACGAAGGCATGCTCGATTCGAAGAAGGCCATGGTGACCTTCCTCAATCTGATCGCCGGTGAACCGGACATCTCGCGCGTGCCGATCATGATCGACTCCTCCAAGTGGGAAGTGATCGAAGCCGGCCTCAAGTGCATTCAGGGCAAGGGCATCGTCAACTCGATCAGCATGAAAGAAGGCGTCGAGCAGTTCATCCACCACGCCAAACTGTGCAAGCGCTACGGCGCGGCCGTAGTGGTGATGGCGTTCGACGAAGCCGGCCAGGCCGACACCGAAGCGCGCAAGAAAGAAATCTGCAAACGCTCCTACGACATTCTGGTCAACGAAGTCGGCTTCCCGCCGGAAGACATCATCTTCGACCCGAACATCTTCGCCGTCGCCACCGGTATTGAAGAACACAACAACTACGCTGTGGATTTCATCAACGCCTGCGCCTACATCCGCGACGAGCTGCCGTACGCGCTGACCTCGGGCGGCGTGTCCAACGTGTCGTTCTCGTTCCGGGGCAACAACCCGGTGCGTGAGGCGATCCACTCGGTGTTCCTGCTGTATGCGATCCGCGCAGGCCTGACCATGGGCATCGTCAACGCCGGTCAACTGGAGATCTACGACCAGATCCCGCAGGAGCTGCGCGACGCCGTTGAAGACGTGATCCTCAACCGCACGCCGGAAGGCACCGACGCCCTCCTCGCCATCGCCGACAAGTACAAGGGCGACGGCAGCGTCAAGGAAGCCGAGACCGAAGAGTGGCGCAGCTGGGAGGTCAACAAGCGTCTGGAACATGCGCTGGTCAAAGGCATCACCACGCATATCGTTGAAGACACCGAAGAATCCCGTCAGTCGTTCGCCCGCCCGATCGAAGTAATCGAAGGCCCGCTGATGTCCGGCATGAACATCGTCGGCGACCTGTTCGGCGCCGGCAAAATGTTCCTGCCGCAAGTGGTGAAATCCGCCCGCGTGATGAAGCAGGCCGTGGCGCATTTGATCCCGTTCATCGAACTGGAAAAAGGCGACAAGCCGGAAGCCAAGGGCAAGATCCTCATGGCGACCGTGAAAGGCGACGTGCATGACATCGGCAAGAACATCGTCGGCGTGGTACTCGGTTGCAACGGCTATGACATCGTCGACCTCGGCGTGATGGTGCCGGCCGAGAAGATTCTGCAAGTGGCCAAGGAACAGAAGTGCGACATCATCGGCCTCTCCGGTCTGATCACGCCGTCGCTGGATGAAATGGTTCACGTCGCTCGCGAGATGCAGCGTCAGGACTTCCACCTGCCGCTGATGATCGGTGGCGCGACCACCTCCAAAGCGCACACGGCGGTGAAAATCGAACCGAAGTACAGCAACGATGCCGTGGTTTACGTGACCGACGCCTCCCGCGCCGTGGGCGTGGCCACACAGTTGCTGTCGAAAGAATTGAAAGCAGGTTTTGTTGAAAGAACCCGTGCCGAATACGTTGAAGTGCGCGAACGTACCGCCAACCGCAGCGCCCGCACCGAGCGCCTGAGCTACGCCGCAGCCATCGCCAAGAAACCACAGTTCGACTGGGCGACTTATCAGCCGGTCAAACCGACTTTCACCGGCAGCAAGGTGCTGGACAACATCGATCTCAAGGTCTTGGCCGAGTACATCGACTGGACGCCGTTCTTTATCTCCTGGGATCTGGCCGGCAAGTTCCCGCGCATTCTCGAGGACGAAGTGGTCGGCGAAGCCGCCACCGCGCTGTACAAGGACGCGCAGGAAATGCTCGCCAAGCTGATCGACGAGAAGCTGATCAGCGCCCGTGCGGTGTTCGGCTTCTGGCCAGCCAATCAGGTGCATGACGATGACATCGAGCTGTACGGCGATGATGGCAAGCCATTGGCCAAACTGCATCACTTGCGCCAGCAGATCATCAAGACCGACGGCAAACCAAACTTCTCGCTGGCCGACTTCGTGGCACCGAAGGACAGCGAAGTGACCGATTACGTCGGCGGTTTCATCACCACCGCCGGCATCGGCGCCGAAGAAGTGGCCAAGGCTTATCAGGACGCTGGCGACGACTACAACTCGATCATGGTCAAAGCCCTCGCCGACCGTTTGGCCGAGGCTTGCGCCGAATGGCTGCACCAGCAAGTGCGTAAAGAGCACTGGGGTTATGCCAAGGACGAAACCCTCGACAACGACGCGCTGATCAAAGAGCAATACAGCGGCATCCGCCCTGCCCCGGGTTACCCGGCGTGCCCGGATCACACCGAGAAGGCTGCGTTGTTTGCCTTGCTCGATCCGGAAGCTGAAGAGATGCGCGCTGGTCGCAGCGGCGTGTTCCTCACCGAGCACTACGCGATGTTCCCGGCGGCAGCGGTCAGCGGCTGGTACTTCGCCCATCCGCAGGCGCAGTACTTTGCGGTGGGCAAGGTCGACAAGGATCAGGTCGCCAGCTACACCTCGCGCAAAGGCCAGGAGTTGAGCGTGACCGAGCGCTGGCTGGCGCCGAACCTGGGTTACGACAACTAATCCAGCTTCAAAGCATCACCCTGTGGGAGCGAGCTTGCTCGCGAAGGCGTCATGTCATTCAACATTAGTACTGAATGATCGACCGCTTTCGCGAGCAAGCTCGCTCCCACATTTGCTTTTGCGGTGTTCTGCAGAGGGTTGGCTATGCTTGTCTGACACACACGGCAGACGAGGGATTTATGGACGATCCAGTCGACAACAAACCGCCGACCTTCTGGCAGATGCTGCACAGCGTGATGGCGGCAGCGTTCGGGGTGCAGAGCGGCAAGAACCGGGCAAGGGACTTCACCCATGGCAAGCCCAGCCATTTCGTGATGCTGGGGATTCTGTTCACCGCGGTGTTTGCGTTGACGCTGTTTGCCATCGTCAAACTGGTGCTGCACTTCGCCGGGGTCTAACGCGTTCAGCGCATCAGGGTTTGCAGGGTGAACGGATAGCGATACGACTCCGGTTGCCCTTTGGCTGAGAGCTTGCGGAAATTCACGCCATAGTTCGGCGACTTGCCCATGGCCAGCATTTGTCGGGCGTGACGCTTGTCGATCAGTTGCAGCAACGGAATCTGCCGGTCACGGCCGCCGTAGTGATCCAGCTCGACGCCTTGCTCGACGTCATGCAACTCGACCAGCGCCCAGCCACCCAAGGTGAAATGTCCGCCGACCAGTGCGCTCAGGCGCCCGTCAACCAATGCCTGCAAGGCCGCCGGGGAGGTGTTGACCGCACTGAACAAGGCATCTTTGCCGGGGACTTTGCCGATCTCGGCGTACGCGCGCATCGCCCCGAAGGCCATTTCATCATTGGCCGACCACACCAGCGACACCTTCGGGTAACGGGCGAACAGCTGTTTGGCCTGTTCATAGGCGCGCTCTTGGGTCCAGCCGCTGTAGACCAATTGCCGCAGGCGAATCTGTGGATGTTCGGCCAGCGCCCGCTGCATGCCGCGCTCGCGTAATTGCGCCGAGGGCGTGACCTTCAGCCCGGAGAACGCCAACACCTCAATCGGCTCAGTGCCTGGCGTCGACGGGTGCAGGCGAATCAGCTCCTTCATCATCAAGTAACCGCCCTCCTCGTCGTTCGGCACCAGGCTGCCAATGCGGTCGTCACGCTCGCCAACCATGGCCTGCTGGTCAGCCGTCAGTGCGGCATTGACCATAAACAGCTTCACGCCGCTGTTCTGCGCCAGGCGCAGGATTTGCGGGGCTACGTATTGTTCGTTGACGAACACCAGGTACTCAGGCCGATTCGCCCCCTGCAACGCGACGCGCGCTTGAGCGAGGGTCAGTTCGGGCTGACGTTGTGAGTAGAGAATCTGCAGATCGATGCCCAGATCATGGGCGGCCGCTTGCATGAATTGCGAATAGCTGACCCAGAAGGCTTCTTGCGTCGAACCCGGATTCAAAAACAGCACAGACTCTGCCCGCGCGCCGGTCTGGAACAGCGCGCCGAACAACAGAAGACTGATATGGAAAAGCTTGAACATGAAGCATCCGGGCCCAACGAAAAATGGCCGCGCATTATAGCCCTCGTTTCATCGGCTATTGATGCCTGATCCCGCTTTTTGTCCGACAATCTGTCGCAAGCGAGGCCCGGATCGGTCGTTTACTGATGGCTGACCCAGAATACCGCTGTTCCTACTACGAGAATGATCAGGAACAGGATGGCCCACGCATCGACACTGCTGTCGCTTTTTCTTGCCTTGGTCGGGTTGCTCATTGCATCGCCTCTTGTCGGTTTTATCGGTGATTGCAGAAAGACTCGACCACAGTTAAGACGATGATTGCCCGCACGACAAATGTGGGTTAGTTGACAGCCATTCTCGTTAGGCGATTTGGTTCTTTACATATACTCAAACATCACTTTTGCGCATAACTGCAAACGGGTATATTGCCCCGGCTCCGTTAGGGAGTGCGCGGCCGTGCGCGCAGAATTGCAGAGGCACAATCGGACTCCAGCAAGCGAAAACGCAGTGCTACTCCGAATGGCCCAAGCCTGAGAACAGGACTTATATGTACGTATACGACGAGTACGATCAGCGGATCATCGAGGACCGCGTCAAGCAGTTCCGTGATCAGACCCGACGCTATCTGGCAGGTGAGCTGAGCGAAGAAGAATTCCGCCCCCTGCGCCTGCAAAATGGCCTGTACATCCAGCGCTTTGCGCCGATGTTGCGTGTGGCGGTGCCTTACGGCCAGCTGACTTCGCGTCAGACGCGCATGATGGCCAAGATTGCCCGCGACTACGACAAGGGCTACGCCCACATCAGTACGCGGCAGAACGTGCAGTTCAACTGGCCGGCGGTGGAAGACATCCCGGACATCCTCGCTGAACTGGCCACCGTGCAGATGCACGCGATCCAGACCAGCGGCAACTGCCTGCGCAACGTCACCACCGACCAGTTCGCCGGCGTCGCTGCCGATGAAGTGATCGACCCGCGCCCATGGTGCGAAATCGTCCGTCAGTGGACTACATTCCACCCGGAATTCGCCTACCTGCCGCGTAAGTTCAAGATCGCCGTCAACGGTTCGACCGCTGACCGTGCCGCCATTGAAGTCCACGACATCGGTCTTGAGCCGGTGCATAACGCCGGTGGCGAACTGGGTTTCCGTGTGCTGGTGGGCGGTGGCCTCGGTCGTACCCCGGTGGTCGGTGCGTTCATCAACGAGTTCCTGCCGTGGCAGGATTTGTTGAGCTACCTCGACGCCATCCTGCGCGTGTACAACCGCTACGGTCGTCGCGACAACAAATACAAGGCGCGGATCAAGATCCTCGTCAAAGCCCTCACGCCGGAAGTGTTCGCACAGAAAGTCGATGCGGAAATGGAACACCTGCGCGGTGGCCAGACCACATTGACCGACGCCGAGCTACAGCGTGTCGCCAAGCACTTCGTCGACCCGGATTACAAGGCGCTGGACAACCAGACTGCGCAACTGGCCGAGCTGGACAAAGAGCATCCGGGGTTCGCCCGCTGGCGTACCCGCAACACCCTGGCGCACAAGAAGCCGGGCTATGTCGCCGTAACCCTGTCGCTGAAACCGACCGGCGTTGCCCCGGGCGACATCACTGACAAGCAGCTCGACGCCGTCGCCGATCTGGCCGACCGCTACAGCTTCGGTCAGCTGCGCACCTCGCACGAACAGAACATCATTCTGGCCGACGTCGAGCAGAGCCAACTGTTCACCCTCTGGGGCGAACTGCGTGAAGGCGGTTTCGCCACGCCGAACATCGGCCTGCTGACCGACATCATCTGCTGCCCTGGCGGTGATTTCTGCTCGCTGGCCAACGCCAAGTCGATCCCGATTGCCGAATCGATCCAGCGCCGCTTCGACGACCTCGACTACCTGTTCGACATCGGTGAGCTGGACCTGAACATCTCCGGTTGCATGAACGCCTGTGGTCACCACCACGTCGGCCACATCGGCATCCTCGGCGTCGACAAGAAAGGCGAAGAGTTCTATCAGGTCTCCCTCGGCGGCAGCGCCAGCCGGGATGCGAGCCTGGGCAAGATCCTCGGCCCGTCCTTCGCTCAGGAAGCCATGCCTGACGTGATCTCGAAGCTGATCGACGTGTACGTGGAACAACGTACCGAAGACGAGCGCTTCATCGACACCTACCAGCGTATCGGCATCGACCTCTTCAAGGAACGCGTCTATGCAGCGAATCATTAAGAACAACGAGGTCGTCGACGAAACCTGGCACTTGCTGCCCAAGGATTTCAACATCGACGAGATCAGCAACTGCGACGATCTGATCGTGCCGCTGCAACTGTGGCGCGAACACAGCCGCATGCTCAAGGCTCGCGACGGCGGTCTGGGTGTCTGGCTGGACGCCGACGAAGAAGCCGAAGAAATCGGTGAAGACGTCGCCGAGTTTCAGGTGATTGCCCTGAACTTCCCGGCGTTCACTGACGGCCGCAACTACTCCAACGCCCGCCTGCTGCGCGACCGTTACGGTTTCAAAGGTGAATTGCGGGCGATTGGCGATGTGCTGCGCGATCAGCTGTTCTACATGCATCGCTGCGGTTTTGATGCCTTTGCCATTCGCGCGGACAAAGACCCGTACGAAGCGCTGGAAGGCCTCAAGGACTTCTCGGTGACCTATCAGGCTGCCACTGACGAACCGCTGCCGCTGTTCCGTCGCCGCTAAGTCTTCAGGTTTAGCGCGAAAAAAAACGCCGGTCATGTGACCGGCGTTTTTTTATGCCTGTTCGAGTTACCAGAAGCGCTGCTGGGTCAGGCGACTCCACCAGCTCAGCAGTACGCGGTCGACCGAGCCGCTGGCGGCCATGCCGATACGCTCCTGCAAGCTTTTGCGCTCGGCGTAGTGCAGGTGATAGACCTCGGCTTTTTTCGCCCGGTCTGCCAAATATTCATCACTGGTCTTGAGCTCATCGACCAGTTGCTTATCCAGCGCCGCGACGCCGAGCCAGACTTCACCAGTGGCGACATCGTCAATCGCCAGTTGCGGGCGATAGCGGGCTACGAAGTTCTTGAACAGTTGATGGGTGATGTCCAGGTCTTCCTGAAACTTCTCCCGGCCCTTCTCGGTGTTTTCGCCAAACACGGTCAGGGTGCGTTTGTACTCGCCGGCGGTGAGGACTTCAAAGTCGATATCGTGCTTCTTCAGCAAGCGATTGACGTTGGGCAATTGCGCCACAACACCGATCGAACCGAGGATCGCGAACGGCGCGCTGATGATCTTCTCGCCGATGCACGCCATCATGTAGCCGCCACTGGCCGCAACCTTGTCGATGCACACGGTCAACGGCACGCCGGCTTCACGGATACGCGCCAATTGCGAGGATGCCAGACCGTAGCTGTGGACCATGCCGCCTCCGCTTTCCAGACGCAGGACCACTTCGTCTTTTGGCGTGGCCAAGGTCAGCAGCGCGGTGATTTCATGGCGCAGGCTCTCGGTGGCCGAGGCTTTGATGTCGCCGTCGAAATCGAGGACGAATACGCGGGACTTGGCTTCGGGTTGTTTCTTCTGCTTCTTCGCGCTTTTCTCGGACTTGGCCTCGCCCTTGCGCAAAGCCTTGAGCTGATCCTTGTCGAGCAAGGTCTGCTCCAGGCGCTCACGCAAGCCCTTGTAAAAATCATTGAGTTTGCTGACCTGCAACTGACCGGCGGATTTGCGTCGGCCCTTGCTGCGCAATGCAGCAAAACTGGCAAGCACCACCAGAATGGCGATCACCAGGGTGACGGTCTTGGCCAGGAAGCTGGCATATTCGGTGAAAAACTCCACAGAGACTCCTTAAACGATGCGCGGATGTGAGGCACGCGCGAGATGGTTCCAGCATACCCATGCGCCGGCTTGTCGGCCAGCCGTGAAACCTCTGGCAACACCCCTGTAACGGGCATTTCAAACAAGCGTATGTTTTTTCATTGACAGCTACCCGTCATCCTCATAACCTCGCCACAACCTTCAACGTACCGGGATGACGCGGACGTGGGCAGTATCTATTTGATTCGACATGGCCAGGCCTCCTTTGGTGCAGACGACTATGACGTCCTGTCGCCGACCGGTGTGCGCCAGGCAGAAATCCTCGGTCAGCACCTTGCTGAACTGGGTATCAGCTTCGATCGCTGCCTCGCCGGAGACCTGCGCCGTCAGCAACACACGGCCACCAGCGCGCTGGAACAGTTCACCGCCAAAGGCCTGCCGGTGCCGATCCTGGAAACCGATTCTGCCTTCAACGAATTCGATGCCGACGCGGTGATCCGCGCCCTGCTCCCGGACATGCTGGCAGACGAGCCGGAAGCCCTCGACATCTTGCGCAACGCCGCGCAGAACCGTGGCGAATTCCAACGCATTTTCGCCCTGATCATCGAGCGCTGGCTGGCAGGCACTTACGACACACCGGGGCTGGAAAGTTGGCTGGGTTTCGTCGAACGCGTTCAGGCCGGGCTGCAGCGGATTCTTGATCTGGCCGATAAAAACCAGAAAATCGCCGTGTTCACCTCCGGCGGCACCATCACTGCCCTGCTCCACCTCATTACGCAAATGCCTGCGAAACAGGCCTTTGAATTGAACTGGCAAATCGTCAACACCTCGCTCAACCAGCTGAAGTTCCGCGGTCGCGAGGTGGCTTTGGCCTCCTTCAACAGTCATGCGCATCTGCAGCTGTTGAAGGCTCCGGAACTCATCACTTTCCGTTGAGTCCGGTTAACTGTGAACCTTGCTGTAATTAACCTCATAAGGATCGAACCATGACCTCCGTAGCCGATGCCGTAAAAGCAATGCAAGCCAAGTTCAACCCAGCCGCTGCTGCCGGTCTGGATCTGGTCTTCGGTTTCAACATCACTGACGAAGACAAGCAGTACTCGCTGATCGTCAAAGACGGCACCTGCGACATCCAGGAAGGCGAAAACCCGGACGCCAACTGCACGCTGGTGCTGGACAGCGAAACCCTGAAAGGTATCGTCAGCGGCGAAACCGACGGCATGCAGGCTTTCATGGGCGGCAAGCTGCGCGTTGAAGGCGACATGATGCTGTCGATGAAGCTGTCCGAGCTGTTCCCGTCGTAATAGCGACGTTCAGTGACACAAAAATCCCGCCCCCAGTGGCGGGATTTTTGCGTTTCGGCCCTGTAGGAGCTGCGGCACGCTGCGATCTTTTGATCTGGTTTTTTTAGAACGCAAAGTCAAAAGATCGCAGCCTCGTTTCACTCGACAGCTCCTACAGGGTTACCCGCTGAACGAAGCGGCCAGCAACTCTCGGGTATACGGATGCTGCGCGGCATGAAACAGCGCATTCGTCTCGCCACGCTCCACCACTTCACCGTCCTTCATCACAATCAAGTCATGGGCCAACGCGCGTACCACCGCCAGATCGTGGCTGATGAACAGGTACGTCAGGCCATGTTCTTGCTGCAAACGCCGCAGCAAAGCAACAATCTGCTTTTGCACCGTGCGATCCAGTGCCGAGGTCGGCTCATCCAGCAGGATCAAGTCGGGCTTGAGCACCAGCGCCCGGGCAATCGCGATGCGTTGCCGCTGCCCACCGGAAAACTCGTGGGGATAACGATGCCGTGTGGCAGGGTCGAGACCGACTTCACGCAACACATCGATCACCGCCCATTCGCGCTCAGCGGCGTTCAAATCGCTGTGCACCTGTAGACCTTCAGCGATGATCTGCTCCACACACAGGCGCGGACTGAGGCTGCCAAACGGATCCTGAAACACCACTTGCAGACGTTTGCGCAGTGGCCGGAGTTGTTTGCCGCTCAAGTGCTCCAGCGCCTCGCCTTGAAAGCGAATACTGCCTTGCGCATCGATCAAACGCAGAATCGCCTGGCCCAGCGTCGACTTGCCGGAACCAGATTCGCCAACAATTCCCAAGGTCTTGCCGCGCTGAAGATTCAAATCTATGCCATTGACCGCGTGCAAGTACGACTTCGCGCGCAGCCATCCACCGCCCAAACGGAAGCGCACATTGAGATCACGCACCTCCAGCAAATCCTCAGCGGGTTCCCGGCACAACGCCTCGCCACCCGGTTCAGCGTTGAGCAATTCGATGCTGTAAGGATGTTGCGGCGCACTGAACAACTGTTCACAAGACGCTTGTTCGACGATCAGACCGCCACGCATGACCGCCACCCGCTGAGCGATATTGCGCACCAGATTCAGATCATGACTGATGATCAACAACGCCATGCCCAGCCGCTCCTGCAGTTCTTTGAGCAGCAACAAGATCTTGCGTTGCACGGTCACGTCCAGCGCGGTGGTCGGCTCGTCGGCGATCAGCAACTGCGGCTCGCAGGCCAGCGCCATGGCAATCATCACCCGTTGTCGCTGACCGCCCGACAGTTGATGCGGATAGGCCTTGAGCCGTTCGCGCGGATGTTGAATGCCGACCAATTCCAGCAGCTCCAAAATCCGTAACCGCGCCGCCGCCCCGGCCAACCCCTTGTGCAGCGCAAGGCTTTCGCCCAGTTGCCGCTCAATCGTGTGCAAAGGGTTCAGTGAACTCATTGGCTCCTGAAAAATCATCGCGATGCGGTTGCCCCGCAATTGCCGCAAGTAGCGTTCATGCACACCAAGCAGCTCCTCGCCGGCATAACGGATGCTGCCGTCGATCCGGGTGATGGCCGGGTCGAGCAATTGCAGAATGCTGTGCGCCGTCACCGATTTACCGGAGCCGGATTCCCCAACCAGCGCCACGCACTCGCCGGGGCGGATATCGAGGTCGATGCCGTGCACCACGGCCTGGCCATTGAAGGCGACGCGCAGGTCGCGTATTTCGATCAGATGTTCCGGCATCTCAAGTCCTCGGATCAAACGCATCGCGGCAGGCCTCGCCGATGAATACCAACAGTGAAAGGATCAGCGCCAAGGCAAAGAACGCGGTCAAACCCAGCCACGGCGCTTGCAGATTGCTCTTGCCCTGGCCGATCAACTCGCCCAGCGACGCGCTGCCGGCCGGCATGCCAAAACCGAGAAAATCCAGCGCCGACAAGGTCGCAATCGCACCGGTGAGAATGAACGGCAGATAAGTCAGCGTTGCGCTCATGGCATTGGGCAGGATGTGTCGAACGATTACCTGCGCATCGCCGACACCCAGTGCCCGCGCCGCTTTCACATACTCCAGACCGCGACTGCGCAGGAACTCGGCCCGCACCACATCGACCAGGCTCAACCAGGAAAACAGCGCCATGATCCCCAGCAACCACCAGAAATTCGGCTCGACAAACCCGGACAGAATGATCAGCAGGTACAACACCGGCAGCCCAGACCACACCTCCAGCACGCGCTGACCGATCAGGTCGACCCAACCACCGTAATAACCCTGCAACGCGCCGGCGGCGATGCCGATCAGCGCACTCGCTGCGGTCAGCGCCAGGGCAAACAGCAGCGATATACGCGTGCCGAAAATCACCCGCGCCAGCACGTCGCGCGCCTGATCATCGGTGCCCAGCCAATTCTCGCCGCTGGGCGGACTCGGTGCCGGCTCCGTGAGGTCGTAATTGACCGTGTCGAACGCGAACGGAATCGGCGCAAACCACAGCCGCCCGCCCTGCCCCTCGATCAATTGCCGCACCTGCGCGCTGCGATAGTCTGGTTGGAACGGCAACTCGCCGCCGAAGTCCTGCTCGGTGTAGCGCTTGAACGCCGGGAAATACCAGTCGCCCTGATACGCCACCAGCAGCGGTTTGTCATTGGCCACCAGTTCCCCGCCAAGGCTCACGCCAAACAACAAGATAAACAGCCACAGCGACCACCAGCCACGCCGATGCGCCTTGAAGCGCGCCC
This sequence comes from Pseudomonas sp. SDT291_1_S447, assembly GCF_054070155.1. NCBI lineage: Bacteria > Pseudomonadati > Pseudomonadota > Gammaproteobacteria > Pseudomonadales > Pseudomonadaceae > Pseudomonas > Pseudomonas sp. SDT291_1_S447. The sequence continues at coordinate 30,863 of NZ_JBSVXS010000034.1, read as the reverse complement.
AGCGGCGCTGACCGATTGGAGATAACGTCAGCATCAGGCAGCCCTCGCGGTGAAGTCGATACGCGGGTCGACCAGCGTGTAGCAGAGGTCGCCGAGCAGTTTTATCAGCAGGCCGAACAAGGTGAAAATGAACAGCGAGCCGAACACCACCGGGTAATCGCGGGCGACCGCCGCTTCGTAGCTCAGGCGACCGAGACCATCGAGGGAAAAGATCACTTCGATCAGCAACGAGCCGCCGAAAAACACCGTCACCAACGCTTGCGGCAAACCGGCGACGACCAACAGCATCGCATTGCGAAACACATGGCCGTACAACACCTGCCGTTCACTCAGCCCTTTGGCGCGCGCGGTCACCACATAAAGGCGCGAGATCTCGTTGAGAAAGCTGTTCTTGGTCAGGATCGTCAACGTGGCGAAACCACCGATGACCAAGGCAGTCACCGGCAGCACCAAGTGCCAGAAATAGTCAGCCACCTTGGCCCACGGCGACAGCTCGGCGAAGTTGTCCGAGACCAGCCCGCGCACCGGAAACCAGTCCAGCGCCGTGCCGCCGGCAAACACCACGATCAGCAGCAGCGCAAAGAGAAATCCCGGCAGCGCATAACCGATGATGATCGCCACGCTGCTCCAGACATCGAACGCCGAGCCGTTGTGCACGGCTTTGCGAATGCCCAGCGGAATCGACACCAGATAGGTGATCAGCGTCGCCCACAGGCCCAGCGACAAGGTCACCGGCAGCTTCTGCCAGATCAGTTCCGTGACGCTGGCACCGCGAAAGAAACTCTGACCGAAATCCAGTTGCGCATAGCTTTTGAGCATCAGCCACAAGCGCTCGCTGGCGGGTTTATCGAAGCCGTATTGACGCTCGATATCGGCCACCAGTTTCGGGTCCAGTCCGCGGGTAGCGCGGGACTCGCCACCGACCGTTTCTACATGGCTGGAGCCCACTGCCGCGCCGACGCCAATCCCCTGCAAGCGCGCAATGGCCTGCTCCACCGGGCCACCGGGTGCGGCTTGCACGATAACGAAATTGACCAACAGGATCGCGAGCAAGGTCGGCACGATCAGCAGTAGACGCCGCAGGCTATAGCCCCACATGGCTGTACTCCTTGGGCATCTGCGCTGATGTCAGTGCAGTCGGGCTGATTTCCCACCAGGTGTCGAGGCCGGCGTCGTACAGCGGGGCAATCGCCGGTCGGCCGAAACGGTTCCACCACACCGTGGAAATCCCCGGCGGGTAATAGTTGGGCACCCAGTAATAACCCCACTGCAACACTCGATCCAGCGCATGGGCATGGCGCAACAGACTCTCGCGATTGTCAGCCTGCACTAGCCCTTCGAGCAGTGCATCGACGGCCGGGTCGCGCAGGACCATGTAATTGTTCGAGCCGGGATCGTCGGCGCCGTCGGAGCCGAAGTAATTGAACATCTCGCGCCCCGGTGCCTGGCTCACCGGGTAACCGGCGACGATCATGTCGTAATCGCGATTGCGCACGCGGTTGGTGTATTGCGCGGTGTCGACCTGGCGGATATCGAAGCCGATGCCGATCTGCGCCAGGTTGCGTTTGAACGGCAATAACAGCCGTTCGAAACCTTTCTGGCCATTGAGAAACGTGAAGTGCAGAGGCTCGCCATTGGCGTTCACCAACTGATCGCCCTGAGGTTTCCAGCCAGCGGCCTCTAGCAGTTTCAGTGCCTGCAATTGTTCGGCGCGGATATTGCCACTGCCGTCGGTTTTCGGTGCTTCAAACACCGTGGTGAACACTTCATCGGGAATCTGTCCGCGCAACGGCTCAAGAATCTTCAGCTCTTCGGCATCCGGCAATGCAGTGGCCGCCAGTGCGCTGTGCGAGAAGAAGCTGCGCTGGCGCAGGTACATGCTGCGCATCATCTGGCGGTTGCTCCATTCGAAATCCCAGAGCATGGCGATCGCCTGACGCACACGACGATCCTGAAACGGCGGTTTTTGCAGGTTGAACACAAAGCCCTGCGCGCCTTGCGCGGCACCGGGTGCGAGGTGTTCACGAAGCAATTTGCCTTGCTCGAGTGCAGCGCCCGCGTAGCCGATGGTGAAACTGGTGGCAGAGAATTCGCGGTTGTAATCGAAGCCGCCGGCCTTGAGCACTTGCCGCGACACGTCGGTGTCGGCGAAAAACTCCACGCTTAACTGATCGAAGTTGTACAACCCGCGAGTGATCGGCAGATCCTTGGCCCACCAGTCTTGCACCCGCTGGAATTTCACGCTGCGCCCGGCATCCACCGCGCTGACGCGATACGGGCCACTGCCCGGCGGGATCTCAAAACCACCGCCCTCGGCAAAGTCGCGAGTGCGCCACCAATGTTCGGGCAGCACTGGCAGTGTCGCCAGGTCCAGCGGCAAGGTGCGGCTGTCGTTGTTCTTGAAGAGGAAACGCACTTGCGTCGGTGACTCCACAAAGACTTCAGCGACATCGCGAAACTGCTGGCGGTATTTGAGGCTGCCCTGGGTGATGAACAGATTGAAGGTGTAGCGCACGTCTTCGGCAGTGATCGGTGTGCCGTCGTCGAAACGCGCCTTCGGGTTCAGGTAGAAGCGTATCCAGCGGCGATCCGGATCCAGCTCCATCTGCTGCGCCACCAGTCCGTAGACGCTGTAGGGTTCGTCCTTGCTGCGATAGGCCAGTGGCGCGTAGAGCCAGCCATCGATGTCGGCCACGCCGGTGCCTTTGTCGGTGTAAGGAATCAGGTGGTCAAACGGGCCGCTTTCCAGCGAAGACCGGCGCAGGCTGCCGCCCTTCGGCGCGTCGGGGTTGGCGTAGGCCAGGTGCTGGAAGTCGGGGGCGTATTTGGCGGGTTCGCCGTAGACCGTTAATGCCGGTTGCGGGGTCGCCCAACTGAACGGGGTTAAAAGCGCAAGAGCGCTGAATAATATGAGCCTGGAGAACATCGGCAGATCCTTTTACTCGCTGCTGCTACTGGCTTCATCGCGAGCAGGCTCACTCCTACAAGGGTCTGCGGTGAACACAAATCCAATGTAGGAGTGAGCCTGCTCGCGATAACGCCGGAACAGTCAACACACCTTCTGCCTACCTGTGATGTGCAACAGGCCGGCGATTTTTATAGGGCACGCTTTAGATCAATAGGTGACTAAAACTCGCCATCTCTGAGCATTTTCAAAACTTGTAACTGACCCGCGTGTACAGCGTCCGCCCAAACGGATCGCCATATTTCGGGTCGTAACCGCTCTGGAACGTATAGGTCTGGTTGCTGAACGGTGGCTCGCGGTCGAACAGGTTTTTCGCGCCGAGGGTCACGCTCAGGGTCTTGCGCCAGGTGTAAGTGCCGGCCAGATCCCAGACGTTATACGAGCCGACGTAATCGTGAGTGTCGCGATCGGAGTCGTGGTAACCGCTGGTGTAGCGGTTGGTCAGGGCCGCACCGAACGGGCCGTAATTCCAGCTGCCGGTCAGGCTGTGGCGCCAGCGCGCCACGGCACCCGCCGAGGCAAAGTCACCGCCACGGAAATCGCCCAGCTTGTCGATGTAGTCGCCCTTGAGTTGCTGCTGATAGTCATAGCGGGTGACGTAAGTGCCTTGCAGGCCGATGCCGAAGTTTCCGTACGGCGTGCTCGGCAAACGGTAATCGAAACTGACGTCGACGCCGTTGGTCTTGATCTTGCCGAGGTTGGCCAGGCCGGTGACGATGTGATCGATGGAGCCATCCGGCTTGCGCACCAGCCGATCCGGGTACAGCTCAGGATTCTCGAACACCGCCGATTCCGGGAACTCGGCAATCTGGTTGGCGATGTCGATCCACCAGAAATCCAGCCCGGCGCTCAGGCGCTCAAACGGTTGATAGACAAACCCGAGGGTAACGTTGCGCGCGGTTTCCGGGCTCAGGTCGCTATTGCCGCCGCTGCTGCGATTGAACTGCTGCGCGCAATCACGGTTGGCGATGCCGCCATTGCTCGGATTGCCGCCAGCGCACAAACGTGGATCGTTGTAGTTGGCATTGGTGAAACTGGTAAAGGTCGGGTTGTACAGCTCATACAACGACGGCGCACGGAACCCTTCGCTGTAGGCACCACGTACCACCAGTTCCTTGAACGGCTGGAAGCGGAACGAGTACTTCGGGTTGGTGGTGCTGCCGAAGTCGCTGTACTTGTCGTGGCGTACGGCGGCGGACAGTTCGAGGCTGTCGAGCACCGGCACGTTGACCTCGGCGTACTCGGCGGAAACGCTGCGATCCCCGGCGACGCTGCCGTTCGGATCGACACCAAGGCTTTGCACGTCGCCGGCAAATTGCGCGAAATCCTGATGGAAGTCTTCCTTGCGGTACTCGCCGCCCAGCGCCAATGCCGAAGGGCCGGCACCGAACCAGTCGCCGATTTCACGACTGATACGCCCGTCGATGGCCTTCACCCGCCCGACCGCCGTGGCGTAATCACCGTCCACCGAGTTGGCCGCCAACAGCGCGGAACCGGCAGCCGTCTGCGGGCCGAACGGGTTGATCACGCCGTTGGCAATACCGGCGCTGACGGCACGGTCATTGACGTAGCCGTCCTGAATGCTGTTGACCACTTTGTTCTGGTTGTACGAGGCACCGAGGTTGTAATCCCAGCCGACCAGCGTGCCGTCGAAACTCAGCAGCAAACGCTGACTGGTGTTGTCGTCTTCGTGCTGACGCGCGCCGACGGCAGTTTCGCGCCAGTTCACGTCGACCGGTTGCGTCGGGTCGAGGGCAAAACCGTTCGGCCCCGGGGTGATGCCGTTGCCTGGATAGAACGCCGTGCCGGGGTTGACCTGATTACCCATCAAAGTGCCGGGGCCGATTTGCGTGCGGTTTTCGTTTTGCGCCCAGAAGTATTCGAGGCTGACGTTGTGATCGTCCGACAGTTTGCCGGTGGCTTTGGCGAAGGCCGAGGTCTTCTCCGTTTCCGGCACCAGATCAAGGTAATTCCACAGGCTCTGCCGGCAGATGCCGTTGCGCGCCAGCAAACCCGGTGCGTTGCAGCCAGAACCGGCCAATGGATTGGTGGCGTTACTGCCCTGGCTCCAGTTGGCTGGCGAGGCGGTGCCGGAGGTGTAGTCGAGTCCACGATTCGGCTGGTAGTTATAGGTGTAGCCGCGATCTTCGGCGGCCAGGCGTTGCTGCTTGTCGTAACTGACCACACCAAACACGTTGAAGCGATCATCCTGCAAATCACCGAAGCCCCAACTGCCGCTGAAGTTTCGACTTTCACCGCCCCCCGAATGCGTCGGAGTGTCGTAATTGGTGCTGATCTGCCCTTCGGTCAGGCTGGTCTTGGTGATGAAGTTGATCACCCCGCCAATCGCATCGGTGCCGTACAGCGCCGAGGCGCCATCGCGCAGCACTTCGACGCGGTCAATGGCGGCGAACGGAATGGTGTTGAGGTCGACACCCGAGCCGTTGATCGCATTGGTAGCGTTGTTGCTCAGGCGCCGGCCGTTGAGCAGCACCAAGGTTTTGTTGGCGCCGATGCCGCGCAGATCCGCATAAGACGCCCCACCACTGCTCGACCCCACCGAACGCCCGGAACCAACCGAAGACTGGTTGGCGGATATCCGGCTGACCAGTTCCTCGGTGGTGGACACGCCCTGCTCGCGCAGCTCTTCTACGCGCAGGATGGTCACCGGCACCGCAGTTTCCGCGTCGACCCTACGGATTGCCGTCCCCGTGACTTCGACACGCTGCAGTTGAGTGGTCGGTTCGGTTGCCGTGCTGTCGGCGGCGATGGCCGGCAGCGTGTTGATTGCCAGCAGCAAGGCCAGGCTTAAAGGTGATTTGACGGGTGAAAACTGAATCATGAACAGCCATCCCTGCGTTTTGGTTTATGCAGGGATGTGCAATGACGAATAAGGATTTATAGAGGGCGGTTTAGACCGTTGGGTGATGAGGTTATGCACAAAATGCCGTGCGTCCGAATCAAGCCAATGTCACCTCCCTCAACAACCGGGTATCCAGGCCAAACCGCTCCTGGGAGACCATCTTGAACTGCCCCTCTGCGAGGTCGCAGCTCACCAGCAGATTCCACGAGTGGCGGGTTGCCGCCGAGGGAATCAGGACAAACGGATGCTCATCCAGTAAAGCGTCGGCAAACCGCTGTTGATTGGGCGACGGCCACGCGGGACTCAACCAGTAAGGATTGGGTACCTCTTCAGGCTGAACGACTTTGACCCGTGCATCGCGGATGACTTCAAAGCACGTCAGCACATAAGGCTCTCTGTCCAGTGCATCAAAACTGTTATTGGCCGCCACCTCCAGAATGGCCGAGGACGGGTCAACAGATGCATAGACGACTCGCCGGCCAGGCGCATTCCATCGACCGCCCTTCAGTTTTGAACCCATCCCGCTGTCCCACGTCTCTCCGTAGGCCGCCTGATCCAGGCGCCAGCCATACCAGTGCCCTTCCCAAGGCAAGGGATTCATGGGTAACCCCCGTACAGGAGCCGACACAAGTATTGCTCGACCATCTGGAAACCGAGCGGATGGTGGGTCAGTTCCAACGGCACGTAGCCGTTAAGGTAAGGGGTGGATTTCTGCATCCATACCTCCGCCTGTGGCAGCCCCCCGAACGCACGAGTAGCCATCTCCAGCACCAGCGCATATTGGTAGGCGACAACACTCTGCTGCGAGTCAAGCCGTATCGATTTGCCTTCCTTCAGCAGCCGCTGCACGGTTCTGACAGACCGGCCGGTGATGCGTTTGACCATGTCTTCGCGCAGGTACATTTCGGAAGTTGAAAGCATGTTGACGACGTCGCTCAGCTCAAAGCCCTCCTCGGTAAGGCGGACAATCAGCATGGCGTCGTCACCGAGGTCCTGGCCATGCACGAGCAAATCGACAGGCTTGCCCGCGACCTTCTTCAGCCCCGTCAGCCGAGGCACTTTTGCTGTGGGCATCGCGACATCCTCCATGGGGCATCTGGCGCGATCGTCGATCCAGAAGTTGCGCAGGGAATAAACAGAGGTTTCATGCTGAATGTGTGGTGTACGCATAATTGATCCTTGATCTGGGAGCCTGAGCGTTCAAGCCGCTCAGCGACTTCAATGTCAGGTCCGATGCTATAGATCGCGCGTCCGACGACCAACCTGAAAAAGTCGTCGGAAATATCCCCTGCTTACCGCAAAACCCGCCATTTTCCGTAGGACGTCAACGCGAGATTCCTGCCCTCAGCCGCCGAAGTGATAACTCACGTCCAGCCACCACTGCCGCCCGTACGGGTCATAGTTGCCGGTCGGGTAATACGGCCACCCCGCTGAATCATCGTGTTTGACCTGATTGAGCACGTTGTTCACGGTCAGACCGACACTTGCCCGGTCATTGAGTTTGTAACGCGCACTGGCGTTGAACACTGTCCACGGCGACAGACGCCCGTCTCCTGCGCCGTTGGTGACTGAACCGTAACGAATGCCCATCAGCGTCGCCGTGGCTTTCTGATAATCCCAGGTCAGGCTGGCGTTGACCTTGCTGCGCCAGTCGTAGTTGGTGCGTGAAGTGCGCCAGTCTTGCGTCGGTGCTTCTTCCGACTCCTTGTAGTAATGCGACAGCACCAAGGTGTAGCCCAGCGCCGAACTGAATGCGCCGTACTGCCCGGCGCCCCAGCGAATGTTGCTCTTGAAGTCCAGACCACTGACCCGCTCGCTGGCGGCGTTGATCGCGTTGACTCGCACGCGGTTCAACTGGTTCGGATCGACTGCGGCATTGCCGGCGTTGCGATCGATGCGCGCCAGGGTCGACTGGCAATTGGCCGAATTGATGTCCTGCGTACCGTTGCGGCACTCGTTCTCTTGTTGCAACAAGCGGTTTTCATCGACGGTGGTCAGCAGATCGTCGATCTCGACACGCCAGAAATCCGTGGAGAAATCGAAGTTGCGCGACGGCGACCAGACAAAGCCGTAGGTCCACGATTTGCCGCGTTCAGACTCCAGATTCGCCGTACCGCTCTGGGTGTAATCGACCCGCCCACGATCACACGCGCCTTCCACGCCCTGGCTGCAACCGTAGTAATCGATCTGCGCCGGATAGTAGCCATTGCTGTCGGATTGATAGATGTAGTTCAGGTCCGGCGCACGGAAACTGGTGCCGTAACTGCCGCGCAGCAACAGGCTGGTGACCGGGCGCCATTCCAGTCCCAGGTTGTAGGTTTTCTGCTGCTCGGTGCGGCCGCTGAATTTGTATTGGTCCCAGCGTCCGGCGGCAGTCGCCAACAACGTGTCGGTGACCGGAATGCTGAACTCGCCACCTGCCGCATAGCGCTTGCGCGAGCCACCGGAGCTTTGCTGTGGGCTTACGCCGTAAAACGTGCCGTCGTTGAGGCCGTCATCCGGGTCGACGCGGTATTCCTGTTTGCCCGCTTCCAGTACTCCGGCGAAGCCCACCGGGCCGGCCGGCAAGTCGAACAGATCACCGTTGACCGAAGCGTTGTAACTGGTCGACACCGATTTGCTGCTCTGGGTCAGGTTGCCGCGAAACTGCTGCCATTCCTGCGGCGTCAGCGGCCGGTCGAGCCGTGAAGCATCCGGGGCGAATACTGGATAACCGCCGCTGACACCGAGTTGCGGGCCGAGGTAGAAATCCTGAATCGATGACAGTGGCGTGTAGCGCGTGGTCCTGACGCTGCGATATTCCGAGCGGTTGGCCGCCAGATCGTAACTCCAGCCAGTGTCGGCGATCTTGTCCGAGAGGCCGAGGGTGCCGGTCCACGAGGTGTCGCGCCACTTGCTGTTGTTGCTGGTGCGACCACCGATTTCCTCTTCGCCGAAGCGTCGATACCAGCGCTCCAGATTGCCGCTGTTCTGATTGATGAAATCCGGCGAGGTGAAGGTCGGCCCGCGTGTGTTGTTCTGGATATGGTCGAGGCCGTACATCAGGTCGGCGAAGACCTGACCGCTGTCGCTGAAATGCCAGGTGCCACGGGTGTAGCCGTCGTAGTTTTCCTTCTGGGTCTGCACAGTCCAGTAATCGTTGTACATCTGATCGGTGCGGCAGCGCCCGCCGCTGTTGACCAGTTTGTTGTCGAAGGTGCCCTGATAAGCACCGCAACCCGGTCCCAGATAACGACTGTTGCTCAGGTCGCGGCGGTAACCGACGTCCGCCAGCGGGCCGTTTTGCATAAAGCCACGGTCATCGGCCCAGATCGGATCGCGGTTAGTCAGTTCCAGACCGAACAAACCGTCAAAATCCCCCCAACTGCCGCCACCGCTGATCTGCAAACGCTGGTTGTCACCGCCGCCGCGCTCGCTGGTGCCGCCCTTGAGATTGACGTCGACGCCGTTGATCTTGTCCTTGAGGATGATGTTGACCACCCCGGCGATCGCGTCCGAGCCGTAAATCGCCGAGGCGCCGCTGCTGAGGATTTCGATGCGTTCGATGACCGCCGACGGAATGTTCGCCAGGTTGGTGAAGTTGACCTTGCCGTCGTACGGCGTCGGGTAGTCGGCGACGCGACGGCCATTGATCAGCACCAGCGTATGGTTCGGGCCGAGGCCGCGCAGGTTGAGCGCGCTGGCCGCCGGTTGCCAGGTGTTGCCGTAATCTTCGCCCTGGGTCATGCCGGTGTTTTGCGTCTGCGTCGCGAGGGCGTCGTAGACGTTTTTGTAGCCGCGCGCTTCCATTTCTTCGTGGGTAATGACGTTGACCGGTGTGGCGCCATCGCTCTGCGCGCGGGCAATGCGCGAGCCGGTGACGGTGACTTTTTCCATGCGGTAATCGGCGCTGGTGACCGGCGCGACGCTGGTGACTTTCGCCGGCGCATCGGCTTCGCGAACCGTCAAACCCTGAGCGCTTTGCTCGACTTGCAGACCGCTGCCGAGCAAGGCTTTTTCGACTGCCTGCCGGCCACCCAACGCGCCGCGCACCGCCGCGCTGCGCTTGCCCTGCACCAGTTCTTGGCTGAAGGAAATCGGCACACCGCTTTGCCGCGAGATGTCCAGCAGCACTTCGTCTAGCGGCCCGGTAGCGATGTCGAAGGTAAACACCGCTGCAGCAGGTTCCTGAGCAACCGCCGCCCATGGGCTGATGCCCATCGCCAACGCAGCGGCGAGGGTCAATCGAGGTAATTGTTGTTTGATTGAGAACATCGAAGGGTTTCCCTGTTGGAGGCATCTGCAGGGAATGAGCAGCGGGCCGGCGCTTTTTATAGGGCGGCGATTAGGCCAAGAAGTTATGGGTTTATAACCGCGCGTCGATGCTGACCCAGTACGGGTTGTGCCAGGTCACGCGAATCGGCAGCGAACGTTCCAGCAACTGCAACGTACGATCGCTGTCGTCGAGCGGATAGAGGCCGCTGAGGCGCAGGTCGGCGACTTCCGGGCTCAGATGCAAGATGCCGCGACGGTAGCGGCGCAGGCTGTCGATGACCTCGCGCAGAGGCCGGTCGCGCACCTCCAGTCGACCTTGCACCCAAGCACTTTCCTGGCCACTGCTGCGCTCCAGCGCCAGCAACCCTGCGCCGTTGAACAGCAGACTCTCGCCGGCCGCCACCACTTGCCGCGCGCCACCGGCGGTGACCACTTCGACCTGCGAGTGGAGCATCACCAAACGCGTCGAATCCTCGCTGTACTGCACGAGAAACTTGGTCCCCAGCGCCCGTATGCGCCCGTGCTCGGTCTCGACCACAAAGGGTCGCGCCGACTCTTTCGCCACATCGACCAACAATTCGCCACTGCGCAAGGCGAGCAAGCGTTGCTGGCTATCGAACAACGGCACCACACGACTGCGCGCATTGAGGGTCAGCGCACTGCCGTCGGCCAAGGTGAAGTCACGTCGTTCACCGGTGCCGGTCGACAACTCCCCCGCCTCCGGCAGCCAGCCGTAGCGCCGTCCGAGTAATCCGGCCAACAGCGCAATGCCGAGCACACTCAAACTGCCGCTGATAAAGCGTCGACGACTCGATGGCGCATTGAGACTGTGCAGCAGGCTGTTGCGCGGCACGTTGCGCAAGCTCGGGCTGCGCAGCAAATTCAGGCCGCCGCCCATCTGCTCGATGACCTGCTGATGCCGTGGATCGGCAAGCCGCCAGGCCTCAAACGCGGCCCGCTCGGCCATGCCCGCCTCGCCCGACTGCAGCAACGCCAGCCATTGCGCCGCCTCGTCGATCACCGCGTCGTCCGGCCTCATGCCTGCATTGCCTGATAGCAACGCTTGAACGCTTCCACCATGTATTGCTGCACGCGACTGGTCGACACGCCGAGGCGTTCGCCGATCTCGCTGTAGGTCAAGCCGTCGAGTTGATGGTAGAGAAACGCCGCTTTGGCCTTGGCCGACAACCCGTTGAGCAAACGATCGACCGCCAGCAGCGCTTCGATCACCAGCGCCCGCTCTTCCGGAGACGGATGCACCGGTTCGGGCGCCAGCGCCAGACTTTCCAGATAGGCGCGTTCAAGGTCCTGACGGCGCCAGCCTTCGTACACCAGTCGCCGGGCGATGGTGGTCAACAGTGCCCGTGGCTCGCGAATGGCCGTAGGGTCCGGCAGTGCCAGCACCCGCAGAAAGGTTTCCGAAGCGATGTCCTGCGCACTGTGCGGGCAACCCAGCGTGCGGCCAACGGCAGCACACAGCCAGCGATAGTCCTTTTGGAACATCTGCCCGATGATCTGGTAATGCGGGTTGTACCCACCCATGCCTTGCTCCCTGAAACGGGTCCCACCCGCTGCGAAAAACCATCGTTCTGCCGGGATCGTCCGGCTCTGATCAGGCGCGACTGTGCAATAGCCTCGAAGACATTTGAAGTAATAAAAAATAAGCACAAGCAAACCATTGAGCATAAGGCACTTGGTCGCCGCAGAAACATTGGCTGACACAACGTTGACCTCGGTCACTGGCGCGTGGCCGGCCACTGATTAATCTCGCGGCTCCATCGAAAGCCAGGGACGGCTCACCGAGAGCCCACGGCGAACCCACTCAAGGAAGAGCAAGCATGCGACCACTCAACATCATTCTGCTGTCGTCAGCGTTCAACGGCCTGACCCAACGTGCCTGGCTGGAACTGCGCGAGGCCGGGCACTCGCCGAGCGTCGTGCTGTTTACCGATGAAAACGCTGTATGCGAACAGATCGAACACAGCGGCGCGGATCTGGTGATTTGCCCGTTCCTCAAGGACCGTGTGCCCGAGGCACTGTGGAGCAATGCACAGCGTCCGGTGGTGATCATTCATCCCGGCATCGTCGGCGATCGGGGCGCCAGTGCCCTCGACTGGGCGATTACCAACGAGCTGCCGAGTTGGGGCGTCACCGCGTTGCAAGCGGTCGAGGAAATGGACGCCGGGCCAGTGTGGGCCACTTGTGAATTCAACCTGCCGGCGGGCCTGCGCAAATCCGAGCTGTACAACGGCCGGGTCAGTGACGCGGCGATTCGCTGCATACGCGAAGTGGTGGAGAAATTCGTCGAAGGATTCGAGCCGGTGTCTCTGGACTATACCAATGCAAAAGTGCGCGGGCGCTTGCAGCCGAATATGAAGCAGGTCGACCGCAGCTTCAGTTGGCACGACTGCGCGCGCTTCATCAAACGCTGCATCGATGCCGCCGATGGTCAGCCCGGCGTGCTGGCGAGCCTGGCCGGCGGTCAGTATTACGTTTACGACGCACACCTGGATTCACGCAGCGGCGTGCCCGGCGAAATTCTCGCGGTGCATGACGATGCCGTACTCGTCGCAGCCGGCGATCAAAGCCTGTGGATCGGTGCACTACGGCGCAAACCGCAACCCGGCGAAGAAACCTTCAAACAACCGGCGCGGCACCTGTTGGCTGAGCAATTGGCCGACGTGCCGGTGCTGGACTGGTCGATCGCTACACAGCCGTTCAGTGACGAAGCCTATCAACCGCTGCGTTATCGCGAATCTGGCATCGTCGGCGAGCTGACATTCGAGTTCTACAACGGCGCCATGAGCACCGAGCAATGCCAGCGCATGGTCGCCGCGCTGCGCTGGGCCAAATCCCGTGATACGCAGGTGTTGCTGATCAAGGGCGGACGCGGCAGCTTTTCCAACGGCGTGCATTTGAACGTGATCCAGGCTGCGCAGGATCCCGGTGCTGAAGCCTGGGCGAATATTCAGGCGATCGATGATGTCTGCGCAGAACTGCTGACGGCCCGGCAACTGGTGGTCAGCGGCGTCACCGGCAATGCTGGCGCCGGTGGTGTGATGCTCGCGCTGGCCGCCGATATTGTGTTTGCCCGCGCCGATATCGTGCTCAATCCGCATTACAAGAGCATGGGTTTGTACGGCTCCGAATACTGGACCTACAGCCTGCCCCGCGCCGTCGGCCCGGCCATGGCCGAGCAATTGACCCAGGCGTGCCTGCCGGTGAGCGCGGTGCATGCGTGGCAACTGGGCATGGTTCAGGAAATCGGCCCACGTTGCCCGGACGAGTTTTCTCTGTGGTTGCTGCAACGGGCCAACGGCGTATTGAGCGATCCGACCTATGCGGCGGTGCATGAGCGCAAGGCGCGGGTTGATCAGGTGTTGATCCAGCAATGCCGTGAAACCGAGTTGCAGGAGATGCAGGAAGACATGCTCTACAACCGCAATCAGTTCGCCGAGAAGTGCCGAAATTTTGTCTACAAGCGCAAGGTCTGCGGCACGCCGGCGCGGTTGATTGAAGAGTGGGCGCGGGTGCGTTTGACCGAGTTGGCCAGTTGATTTTGCGGTGACTGCTTTCCCCTCACCCTAGCCCTCTCCCCAAGGAGAGGGAACCGACCGAGGTGTCTGGCGCCCTGCATCGACCTGAAAAATTGGGTCGATTATGGATTCAACGCTGATCGTTCAAGTCGGTGCATTGCTTCAATATCCCCCAATCAGTCCCCTCTCCCTCCGGGAGAGGGTTAGGGTGAGGGGCTTTTGCCTTTACAATGCCCGCCACCTCAAACACCGGCCCGCCCATGGACATCGATCTCGCTCGCACCTTTCTGGAAATCGTCCGTCACGGCAGCCTCGCCGCTGCCGCGCAGAAGCTGTTCGTCACGCAAACGGCGATCACCGCCCGGGTGCAAAAGCTCGAAAGTCAGCTGGGCAGCACGCTGTTCGTGCGCAACCGCGCCGGGGCGAAACTGACGCCCAATGGCGAGGCCTTTGTGGTCTACGCCAACCAACTGGTGCAGACCTGGGAAGCCGCGCGCCGCGACCTGCCGCTGCCCGAGGGCTATCACAACGTGCTGCACATCGGCGGCGAAGTCAGCCTGTGCAACCCGTTGATGCTCAGTTGGGCAGCGGAGTTGCGCGAAAAGATTCCCGGGCATGCCCTGCGCATGGAAATCCGCGACGGTGAAAACCTGCTGCGGCAACTGGAACTCGGCGTGCTCGACGCCGCGCTGGTCTATCAGCCGGAATACTGGCCGGGATTGCAGGTCGAGCAAGTGCTGGAAGAAAAACTGATTCTGGTGCGTGCGCCCGATCGCCCCGATCCTTACGTCTACATCGACTGGGGCCCGGACTTCCGCCGCCAGCATGACGCCGCCCTGCCGGAAAAAGCCAAAGCGGCGCTAAGCTTCAACCTCGGCCCACTGGCCCTGCAATACATTCTCGAACACGGCGGCAGCGGCTACTTCCGTACTCGTGTGGTGCGCACCTATCTGGAAAGCGGCGCCCTCGAAGCGGTGACCAAAGCCCCGGAATTCGGCTATCCGACTTACCTCGTCTACTCACGCGATCGCGATTCGGCGACACTGCAGCAAGCCTTCCACCTGTTGCGCGAAGTGATCCGCACTGATGACGACTGGTCGCAACGTTGGAACCCGCTGAGCTGAACCGGCAGCTTTGCACCGGAGCATGGCGCATGTGACACCGAGGTCCGGCCAGCACAAACGGCCGGATCGGCTAATCTGCCGGGTATAACAACAATACCCGCAGGTGAAGCAGTGAGGCAGACCACCGAAATATTCCGCAGTCGCTACCGCGCGGCCATTCATCCGCTGTACAACCCGTGGCTGCACGGCGCCTTCGTGCTGCTGTTCGGCGTGCTGGCCATCGGTGCGTTCTGGAACAGCGTGCAGCAGGTCAGCCTGCTGGAATGGCTGACGCTGCCGTTGACCCTGCTGCTATTCAATTTCGGCGTGTACATGGTCCATCGCCATCTCGGCCATCACAAAAAAACCTTCGCGAAAATGTTCTACGCCCGGCATGCCGGCGACCACCACAGTTTCTTCACCCCCGGCCACATGACCTACGACAGTGCCCGCGACTGGCGGGTGATCCTGTTCCCTGCCTGGCTGATCGTGCTGCACACACTGCTGATTACCCTGCCGCTGTGGTGGCTGTTGGCACAGGTAAACGCCAACGTCGCCGGACTGTTCGGCGGCTGCATGGTGCTGGGTTATCTGACTTACGAGGTGTTTCATGCCTGCGAGCATTTGCCGGCAGACAATCCCCTGACACGCCTGCCATGGATCCGCCAGATGCGCCGCTTGCACGAGCTGCATCACCGCCGCGAGCGCATGCAGCAGAGCAATTTCAACATCGTCCTGCCGCTGATGGACTACCTGTTCGGCACCCTTTACTGGGAGCCGGAAACCGCCCCTTTGAGCTACGCGAGAATGCCCATGACCCGCATGCAGCACACCGTCGATATCGCTGGCGAACCCAATGCTGTGCTTGCCTACGCCGCCAGTGTCGGTCGCTGGCCGGAGTGGCACCCCTCGTCGCTGAAGATAGACGGCGCCCACGGCCCCCTGCATGCCGGCTCGCGCTTTGAAGAGGACATTCACGCGGGTGGACGTGAAGGCCATTTAAGCTGGGAAGTCACCAAGTACTTGCCCGGCCGACGCTGGTGCGCGCGGGCGCAAGGTGATCATGGATTATCGCTGCTGTTGACGTATGAATGTACCGCCGAGGGCAGCGGCACGCGGTTCGTGCGCACGCTGGATTATCGCTTCGACGGTTTGGCCATGCGCATCGCCAATCACCTGCTGCTCAAACGCCGCATCGAGCGCGAATCCGCCGCGTCGATGCTGGCGTTGCGTGACATGGCTGCCCGCTACCTGGCCTCGGCGAGGGCCAGCGCGTGAAGCTACGGCATCTGTTGTTGCTGCTGATCCTCATCGTCATCGCGTTCTTATTGTTGATGCCGACCAAAGTCGAACCGGTGGCCTGGACGCCGCCGCCGGCACCTTCGCTGACAGAAGGCATGTACGCCGAAAACCAGAAACTCAAAGGCATAGCGCAGGTCGGGCCGAGCGACATCGAAGGGCCGGAAGCCTTGCTGCTGGAGAGTGACTTTTTGATCACCGGCCTGCACGACGGCCGACTGATCCGCACCAGCCTCGACGGCCAGCAACGCAAGGTACTCGCCGACACCGGTGGCCGCCCGCTGGGATTGGCCCGGCACCCGAACGGTTTGCTGGTGATTGCCGACGGGGTCAAGGGCTTGCTGTCCCTTGATGCGCAAGGTCAGTTGATTCCTTTGACCACGGAGGCCAACGGTCTGGCCTTCGGTTTCACCGATGACGTGGCCATCGACAAGGCCGGGCATTACGCCTATTTCAGCGATGCTTCCAGTCGCTGGGGTTACGGCCACGACGGCGAGGCGATCATCGAGCACGGCGGTGACGGACGCCTGCTGCGCTATGACTTCCAGAGCGGTAAAACCAGTGTGCTGCTAGATAAGCTTGAGTTCGCCAACGGCGTGACCCTCGGCCCGGACGATGCCTATGTGCTGGTCAACGAAACCGGCGCCTATCGCATCAGCCGCTACTGGCTGACCGGGCCGAAAGCCGGCACTCATGACCTGTTTATCAACAACCTGCCGGGGCTGCCGGACAACCTTGCATTCAATGGCAGTAACCGGTTCTGGGTGGCGTTGTATGCGCCACGCAATGCTCTGCTTGATGGCACCGCCGGGCATCCGTTCGTGCGCAAGATGATCGTGCGGGCGTTGGCGGTTTTGCCTAAGCCAGTGGAGAAGCGCGGGTTTGTCCTGGGGCTGGATCTGGAGGGCAAGGTGATTGCCAATTTGCAGGATGCGAGCAGTGGCAGTTACTCGCCGATCACCACGGTGCGCGAGTATGGGTCATGGTTGTATTTTGGCTCGTTGAAGGCGACGCATATGGCACGGATGCCGTTGAATGCGGCGTTGAAGTGAACCTGCTGGATCTGTATCGAGCCTACTGACGCCATCGCTGGCAAGCCAGCTCCCACAGGGTTCTTTGCTGACCGCGGCATTTGTGGACAACACAATTCACTGTGGGAGCTGGCTTGCCAGCGATGGCGATCTGTCAGTTGCTGGATTTATCGAACTTGTCCGGATCTTCGTCTTCGGGAAGATCCTCATCCGGCTCTTCAGGGTTGGCCGTGGTATGCGCCGGGCTATTGGGTTCGGGATGCGTGGGAACCGGGTCGAATGCGCCCTGCTCTTCACTGGGGAATTTGGGATCGTTCATAAGGCACCTCGCAATGAGTCGGATGGAAGACTCTATACATTCGAGGTGCCGGTTGTGGCTGTCGTTCCCGTCAATCCGCGACCGCAGGTCGGCGGATCAACAGGGCCTCAGGTTCGCGCCTGTAATTGTTCGACGATCTTGTCTTTGACCTGCAAGCGCTTTTCTTTGAGTTTTTTCAGCGTGTCGTCGCTGGGAGCATCCGAGGTGGCAGTCTCGGCCTTGACTACTTCGGCGTCCGCCTGGGAGTACTTGTTGATCAGTGCGTCCAGATGTGGATCCGCGGTGCGTTTTTTCTGGATCTCTTCCTTTGTAAGTTTCAAGTCCTGTAACAGATCATGGATCACCGGCATGGAACACCTCCGTCAGTTGATCGGCTGGCCAACGCGACCGATTGCGCTGGCCAGTTATCAGAATGGCCTCGGTTGCACGGTTCTGTCGACCACCTGTCAGACCAGCGGTGCCCGTTCGTCGCCCTGTCGCAAATGCGATCAAACCTTTGCTTGCCGCGCTGCCTCCATTGCTTAACACCAACAAAAACTGCGTGGAGATACACCAATGGACGGATTCAACCTGCGTCATCTGGTTTTGGCTGTCGCTTTGAGCAGCGGCATGGGCAGCGCCTTCGCTGCGACTGACAATGACTTTGTCGATAACGCTGCGGCCGGTGGTATCGCTGAAATCGAAACCAGCCGTCTCGCCCTGGAAAAAAGCCAATCGGCTGACATCAAGGCGTTCGCCAACATGATGATTACTGACCATGGCAAGGCCAACGACGAACTGGCGACCATTGCCAAGGCCAACGACATCGAAGTTCCGGACACTACGACATTGGTCAAACAGGCCAAGGAAAAAATCCTCGAAGTGCGTGATGAATCTTTCGACGCGGCGTACGCCAACAATCAGGTGAAGGCTCACGAAGAGACTATTGAGCTGTTCAAGAAGCAAGCCAATACCGTGACCGATGACAAGGTCAAAGGCGCTCCTGAACTGAAGGCCTTTGCGCAGAAAATGCTGCCGGCGCTGGAGAAACACCTCGCGGCTGCCAAAGAGCTGCAAGCCAAGCATCCGAGCAAGTAAAAAGCCTTACCCTCACCCCAGCCCTCTCCCGGAGGGAGAGGGAGCCGACCGAGGTGGATGTTCGAGTTACATCGACCTGAAAGTCTTGCTTCGAACTCAGGTTCTGAATAGCCCCCGACCTGAAATCTCGAGTCGAACCTGGCTTTTGAAAGGCACCGAGATCGGCTCCCTTCCCCCTCGCCCCCTTGGGGGAGAGGGCTGGGGTGAGGGGGATCGATCTCAGCAACACCACAAATCCAATGCAAAAAAAAGGCCGCATCCATAAGATGCGGCCTTGTCATCTCCACCGAACATCAACCGCCATCCGTATCAATATCGGCATCCGTCTCCTCCCCCGGTTTCGCCCGATCCGGCTGCGGTTCGAAGCCCGGACTGAATTCATTGTCGTTGTCCGTGTGCTTGTTCTTTTGATCCACCACCGGATCCGCACTCTGCGCCTGGCCGTCATCGCCCTGTTGCTGCGTCGGCACCTCTTGCCCCGGCACCTGCGGGTCAATCGCCGGGTCGTTGCGGTTGATCGGCTCGGCGGAGGGTTTCTGCTGATTTTGCGATTGCTCGTTCATGACCACCTCGTTCGTCAAAACCAGCCCGGCGCAAACCCGCCGGGCCTTGAAGATTCGAAGCCTGCCCCACGCCAACGTTCAAAACTTCGCCGCGCCCGGCCACGCCGACTAGAGTTACCGGGACGTTCCTTGCGCCAGATCAAAAATATACGTGCAAGAACGAACAACTATTTCGAACGGCAAATGTCGATCACTTCGCGGCGATCATTTTCACGACCGCCCCCCAATTCGCGACGGAGCAACAGGCACATGGCAGCACTGCAGAACAGCACACTCGATGCGATGAAAAACAAACAAGCACAACTGCTGGGCGAATGGATCAACGGCCTGCAAGCCAGCGGTGCCACCCGCAACCTGAAAGACCACGATCTGCAGCAACAGACCACAGAATTCCTGCAACTGGTGGTCAGTGGCATCGAGAACGACAACGGCACCAATATCGCCGCACCGGGCTGGGAAGCCACCCGCCAGTTCCTCGAAAAGCTCTCCCACAGCCGCGCCCTGCTCGGCCAGGACTCGCAGCAGACCGCCAGTTTCATCTTCGCCCTCAAAGGCCCGTTGTTTAACCTGCTGCAGAGCCATTACAAAGACCAGCCGGCGCTGCTCGCCGAACAACTCTGGGAAGTCTCCGAGCTGCTTGATGCATTCGGCATGCACACCATCCGCACCTTCCAGAAATCCCGCGAAGCGGTGATCAAGCGTCAACAGGAAGAACTGCTGGAGCTGTCGACCCCGGTGGTCAAGCTGTGGGACGGCGTGCTGGCGCTGCCAATGATCGGCACCCTCGACTCGCAGCGCACGCAAGTGGTGATGGAATCGCTGCTGCAACGCATCGTCGACACCGGTTCGGAAATCGCCATCATCGACATCACCGGCGTGCCGACCGTCGACACCCTGGTCGCGCAACACCTGCTGAAAACCGTGACCGCAATCCGCCTGATGGGCGCCGACTGCATCATCAGCGGCGTGCGTCCGCAAATCGCGCAAACCATCGTCCACCTCGGCCTCGACCTGCAAGGCGTGGTGACCAAAGCCAATCTGGCCGATGCGTTGAAACTGGCCCTGACCCGTCTGGGTGTCAGCCTCGTCAAGACGGTATAAGCATGGAACGTATTCCGATTCTCCAGATGGGCAAGTTCCTGCTGGTGACCATTCAGGTCGACATGCATGACCAACTCGCCCTCACCTTGCAGGACGACTTGTCCGAGCGAATCAGCAAGACCTCAGCGCGTGGCGTGTTGATCGACATCTCGGCGCTGGACATGGTCGATTCGTTCATTGGCCGGATGATCAGCACGATTTCCGGTCTGTCGAAAATCATGGACGCCGAAACCATGCTGGTCGGCATGCAACCAGCGGTGGCGATCACCCTGGTCGAACTCGGCCTGACCCTGCCCGGTGTCAGCACGGCATTGAACGTCGAGCGCGGGATGAAACTGCTGCAGGAACGAGTAGACCGGCAATGACCGTGCGCAGTAGCGGTACTCAACCCATCCACATCGAGCAGGATGTCGTGCTCGCGCGTCAGACCGCGCGCAAGCTCGCCACCGAGTGCGGCATGCGCCTGATCGACCTGACCAAAATGGTCACGGCGGTCAGCGAGCTGGCGCGCAACACCATGGTCTATGGCGGCGGCGGCGACATGGACTGGCAGATCCTCGATGAGGATCACAAGGTCGGTCTGCGCTTGACCTTTCGCGACGAAGGCCCGGGCATTCCCGACCTGAAACTGGCGATGACCGACGGCTGGACCTCCGGCAGCGGCATGGGCCTGGGCCTGACCGGGGCGAAACGCTTGGTTGAAGAGTTCGAACTGGACACCGAGCCCGGCAAGGGCACCCGAATAACGATTACCCGATGGACATGAATATCAGCGGGTCGATGACCCAGGTTTTACTGATCGAAGACAGCAGCCAGATCGGCCACGCCCGCCGCACGGCGCAACAACTGGCCGAACAACATGGCTTTGACGAGCGCGATGCCGGACGCGTGGCACTGGTGGCTACGGAGTTGGCGAGTAACGTGCTCAAGCACGCCAGCCACGGTGAAATGCACCTGCGGGTGTTGCCGCGCGCCAAAGGTTTTGGCATTGAACTGCTCGCCATCGACCGTGCTCAGGGGTTTGATCTGGAGGCCTGCATGGCCGACGGGTTTTCTACCGGCGGCACCCAAGGCATCGGCCTCGGGGCGATATCGCGTCAGGCTGAAGTGTTTGATGTGTACGCCGATGCCCGTGGCGCAGTATTACTGGCCCGATTTTATCCACGCACGGATCGCGAGCCTGACCTGCGCTTCGGGGTCAGCCAGCACTCGCTGCACAACGATCCGGCGTGCGGCGATGTCTGGCACCTGGCGTATGACAACGGCAGCATCAGCGCGCTGATCATCGACGGCCTCGGTCACGGTGAAGAAGCCGAACGCGCCGGCCGCGCCGGAGCACAAACTTTCGCCCTGACGCCTTTCGCCGAGCCGGTGATGCTGATGGAAGACCTGCACCGCGACATGATCGGCACTCGCGGTGGCGCTGTTGCGTTTGCCCGGTTCGATGCGCGGCGCGACAGCCTGACCTTTGCCGGCGTCGGCAACATCGGCGCCAGCCTGATCAACGCCGACAAGTCCCGTGGACTGGCCTCGCACCCAGGCATTGTCGGCGTGCAGTATCGGAAAGCCAGACCCTTTGACTATGCTCACGTGAACGGACATCTATTGATCATGTACAGCGACGGCTTGCAGTCCCGTTGGAACCTTCAAGACTACCCCGGTCTGGTGCACCGCCATCCCGCCGTGATAGCCAGCGTCCTGCACCGCGATTTCTGTCGCGGGCGCGACGATGTAACGGTGCTGGTCGTTGCCCTGGAGGCCGCCCATGGCTGAGTCCCCCATTCTGAGCAGTGCCGAACAGGCCGCACTGATTGCGCAGTTGCAGAGCGAGACTGCAGCCCTGCGCGAAGAACTCGATGAAACCAACCAGGGCGTGCTGGCCCTGTACGCCGAACTCGACATACAGGCTGAGGAATTGCGCCAGGCCTCGGACTTGAAAAGCCGTTTCCTGTCGTACATGAGCCATGAGTTCCGCACGCCACTGGGCTCGATCCTGAGCATCAACAGCCTGCTCGCAGACGAGCTCGACGGCCCGCTCAGCCCTGAACAACACAAGCAGGTGGCGTTCGTCAGCACCGCTGCCCGCGAGTTGAGCGACATGGTCGATGACCTGCTCGATCTGGCGAAGATCGAGGCCGGACGCATCAGCATTTCCCCGGCGTGGTTCGACATGTTCGACCTGTTCTCCGCCCTGCGCGGGATGTTCCGGCCGATTGTCGATGCCTCCGCCGTCGATCTGATTTTCGAAGAGCCGGTCGGTTTGCCGCGCCTGTACACCGACGACAAGAAACTCGCGCAGATCCTGCGCAACTTCATTTCCAACTCGCTGAAATTCACCACCCGTGGCGAAGTGCGGGTGTCCGCGCGGCTCGAAGGTGCAGACAAGGTGCGATTTGCCGTCAGTGACACCGGAATCGGTATCGCTGCCGAGTTGCATGGCGCATTGTTCGAGGACTTTTCCCAGGTCGACTCGCCGTTGCAGAAACGTCTGCGCGGCACCGGGCTGGGCCTTTCGCTGTGTAAACGCTTCGCCGCCCTGCTCGGCGGTGAAGTCGGGATGGACAGTGCGCCGGGGGTCGGCTCGACCTTTTTCGTGATCATCCCGTTGGCGATCGCTCTGGAGAACGTCGATGAAACGTGACATCCGCCTATTGATCGTCGATGACAACGTCGCCACCCGCTACGCCCTGCGTCGACGGCTGGAGCGCCACGGTTACGAAGTCCTTGAGGCCGGGACCGGCGGCGACGGGCTCGCGCTGATCGACAGCGAAGCACTCGATGCGTTGATTCTCGACGTCAATCTGCCGGACATGAGTGGCTTCGATATCGTGCGCATTCTGCGCGCTGATGCGCGCACTGCCCTGCTGCCCGTGATCCATGTGTCCGCGGCGTCGATCCAGACCGGCGACATCATCACCGGCCTCGACGCCGGTGCCGATGCCTACCTGATTCACCCGGTTGACCCGGATGTACTGCTGGCGACCCTGCGCACGCTATTGCGGGTGCGCGATACGGAAAATGCCCTGCGCGAAAGTGAAGCGCGGTTCCGCGAAATTTTCGCCAATGTGTCCGCGCCGATCGCGGTGCTTGATGCCAACCTCAAGGTGCATGAGTGCAACCAGGCCTTCGCGCAACTGATTATCGACAATCAGGACCCGCAAATCCTGCGTGAATGCTTCGCCGAGGATCAAAGCGCGATCCTCAATGAGCTGCGCCTGCGCCTGGTCGATGGCGAACGCTGGCAAGGCACGCTGAACATGCGCGTGCAGGGCGAGATCCGCGAGACCGAGTGGCAGATTTCGCCGTACCGC
Organism: Pseudomonas sp. SDT291_1_S447; assembly: GCF_054070155.1. Lineage (NCBI taxonomy): Bacteria > Pseudomonadati > Pseudomonadota > Gammaproteobacteria > Pseudomonadales > Pseudomonadaceae > Pseudomonas > Pseudomonas sp. SDT291_1_S447. The sequence continues at coordinate 7,441 of NZ_JBSVXS010000034.1, read as the reverse complement.
ACGCCAGAGTTGAGCCTGGTGTTCGTCGAAGACGTTACCGAACACCGCCATCGCGAGCGCTCGCATCTGGCGCGCCTGGATGACACCACCACGCAACTGGCCAAGGAAGTCGCCGAACGCGTGCGTGCCGAAGCGCAGTTGCTGCAAGTGCAGAAGATGGACGCACTGGGCAAGCTCACCGGCGGTATCGCCCACGACTTCAACAACCTGCTGACCGGAATCATCACCAGCCTGGAGCTGATCCAGAAACGCGTGGTCGATGGGCGTCTGGACAAGGTGCAGTTTTATTCCGAAGCGGCGCTGAATTCAGCGATGAGTGCCGCGTCCCTCACCCACCGCTTGCTGGCCTTCGCCCGTCAGCAACCGCTGGATACACGGCCGGTCGACATCAACGAGCAAGTCCGTTCGCTGGAAGAATTGCTGGTGCGCACCATCGGCGAACGGATCAACCTCAAGCTTGAACTGACCAACAAACCGGCCATCGCCCTGGTCGATCCAGTGCAGCTGGAAAGTGCGGTATTGAACCTGGTGATCAACGCACGCGATGCCCTGCCGGCGGGCGGCAATATCTGGGTCAACACCTACGCCGCGTACTCCCATGGCGATCCGAATCTGGCCGATGGCGCTTACGTGGCGCTGTCGGTGCGCGACGACGGCACAGGGATTGAGCACAACGTCATCGATAAAGTCTTCGATCCGTTTTTCACCACCAAACCGTTGGGCCAGGGCACCGGGCTGGGGTTGTCGACGATCTATGGTTTTGCCCGTCAGTCGGGCGGTGATGCGCACATCCGCAGCGTCGCGCGGCGCGGCACCGAAGTGACCATCATGTTGCCGGCTACCACCGATCCGACAGGGGCCGACATCCCCGCGCCAGTGGTTGATCCGCAAGGTAGCGGTGAGCATGTACTGATTGTCGAGGACATGCCATCGGTGCGCATGTTTGTCACTGAAGTGCTGGAGGACGCGGGTTATCGCTGCACCCAGGCGGCGGATATCGAAACGGCGCTGGAGCGATTGCAGAATGATCCGTCGATCAACCTGTTGCTAACCGACGTTGGTCTGCCGCGCATGAGCGGGCGGGAGTTGGCGGATGTGGCGCGGGGTTGGCGTGACGGATTGCCGATTCTGTTCATGACCGGGTATGCGGAGACGGCGATCAACCGTCAGGTGTTTCTGGGCAGTGGCATGGACATGCTGGTCAAGCCGTTTCAGATCAGTGAACTGCTCGACAAGGTTCGCCGCACCCTTGATGGGGCCTGACAGATTGCCATCGCTGGCAAGCCAGCTCCCACAGGGATTAGTGTCGCTCGCACATTTCTTTTGTGTGTACCGATATTCCGCATACAACACCAAAACCTGTGGGAGCTGGCTTGCCAGCGATGAGGCCCGCTGGGCCAACGCTCCCTATCGGTTTAACGCACGAGCCAAAAACGGCGCAGTCCTGCTCTTCTTGCTCGCCGCAACCTTCTGCGGCGTGCCCGCCACGACAATCCTGCCGCCCTGATCCCCCGCCCCCGGCCCGATGTCGATCACCCAGTCACTCTGCGCGACCACGCGCATTTCGTGCTCGACCACAATCACCGTATGCCCCGCCGTCACCAGCGTATCCAACTGCTCCAGCAACCGATCGACATCACGCGGATGCAGCCCGGTGGTCGGCTCATCGAGCACGTACAAGGTTGCGCCGCGCTGACTGCGTTGCAACTCGGTGGCCAGTTTGATCCGCTGCGCTTCACCGCCGGACAACTCCGTGGCGGGTTGGCCCAGACGCAGATAACCGAGGCCGATATCGCGCAAAACCTCCAGCGAACGGCGGATCCCCGGTTGCTCGGCAAACACTGCAACCGCTTCCTCGACGGTCAGTTGCAGCACTTGGGCAATGCTCAAGCCCTCCCAGAGAATCGCCAGGGTCTGCGGGTTGTAGCGTGCGCCATGGCAGGTCGGGCACGGCGCATAAACACTGGGCATGAACAGCAATTCAACACTGACAAAACCCTCACCTTCACAGGTGGCGCAACGGCCCTTGGCGACATTGAAGGAAAACTGCCCGGCGTCATAACCTGCGGCCCGAGCAGCGTCAGTCGCGGCGTAGAGCTTACGGACGTTATCGAACAACCCGGTGTAGGTCGCCAGATTGGAGCGTGGCGTGCGGCCGATGGGTTTCTGGTCGACCTGCACCAGGCGTTTGATCGACTCCAGCCCGGACGTGACCTGGCCGCTGCTGACCTGCGGCGCGTCGTCTTCGAGGCTGAGTTCTTCCGGTTCGCTTTCCAGCGCCGGACGCCCTAACTGCGCGCCAACCAGTTCCAGCAACGCCTGACTGACCAGACTCGACTTGCCGGAGCCGGAGACCCCGGTCACCGAGGTAAAGCAGCCCAGCGGAAACTCGGCACTGAGATTATTCAGGTTGTTACGGGTAATGCCGTCGAGCTTCAGCCACGCCGTCGGTTTGCGCGCAGTACGTGTCTGACGCTGCGACTCGGCAAACAGATAAGCCCGCGTCTGCGACGCTTCGATCGCGGCCAGACCTGCCGGCGGGCCGCTGTACAGCACCTGCCCACCCTGCTCGCCGGCTGCCGGGCCGACGTCGATCAGCCAGTCAGCGCGGCGCATGGTTTCCAGGTCATGCTCGACCACAAACAACGTGTTGCCATCAGCCTTCAAGCGTTGCAAGGCCTCGAACAACGCCTCGCCGTCGGCGGGATGCAAACCGGCGGAAGGTTCGTCGAGCACGTAAATCACCCCGAACAATTGCGAACCCAGTTGCGTCGCCAGGCGCAAACGCTGCAGCTCACCGGACGACAACGTTGGCGTGCTGCGCTCCAGCGCCAGATAACCGAGGCCCAGATCGGTCAGGGTGCTGACGCGCTCCAGCAGATCCTCGGCAATGCGCTGCGCCGCCAAACGCTTTTCCAGCGACAGGTTTGGCGTGTGTCGCACATCCGGCGCACTGCCATGCCCGCTGGCGCCGTGGGCCACGCGCTGCTGGCGGGCCTCGCGGGTTTGCGCGTGGCTCAAGGTCTCGCCGGTTTCTTCGGCCTGCTGCAGATAACTGGCCGCCGCCACCGGCCTTAATACCTCGGCCACTTGCAGCAACGGCATCTGCGACAGCTCACCGATGTCATACCCGGCGAACGTCACCGATAACGCTTCACGCTTCAGGCGTTTGCCGTCACACAACGGGCAAGGGCTGCCGAGCATGAACTGTGAAACGCGCTTCTTCATCAGCGCACTTTGCGAATGGGTGAAGGTGTGCAGGATGTAGCGCCGGGCGCCGGTGAACGTGCCCTGATAACTCGGTTCCATTTTGCGTTTGAGGGCGACGCGGGTTTCTTCCGGGGTCAGCCCGGCATACACCGGCACGGTCGGGGTTTCTTCGGTGAAGAGAATCCAGTCGCGCTGCTTTTTCGGCAGCTTCTTCCATGGAATATCGACATCAATGCCCATGGTCACAAGGATGTCGCGCAGGTTCTGCCCCTGCCACGCCAGCGGCCAGGACGCCACCGCGCGTTGGCGGATGGTCAGGTTGGGATCGGGCACCATCAGCGCCTCGGTGACTTCGTAGACGCGACCGAGGCCATGGCACTCCGGGCAGGCACCCTGTGGCGTGTTCGGCGAAAAGTCCTCGGCATACAACATCGGCTGCCCCGGCGGATAACTGCCGGCGCGCGAATACAGCATGCGAATCAGGCTCGACAACGTCGTGACGCTGCCCACCGACGAACGCGTGCTCGGCGTACCGCGTTGCTGCTGCAGCGCCACGGCTGGTGGCAGGCCTTCAATGGAGTCGACATCCGGTACGCCGACCTGATCGATCAGCCGTCGCGCATACGGCGCCACCGATTCGAAGTAACGGCGCTGAGCTTCGGCATACAGGGTCGAGAACGCCAGCGACGACTTGCCAGAGCCAGACACCCCGGTAAACACCACGAGAGCATCGCGAGGAATGTCGATATCAACGTTCTTGAGGTTGTGTTCACGGGCGCCGCGCACTCGGACCATGCCGGCGGGTGCTTTGGAGGTGCGTTTGGAAGTCATCGACCTGCCTTGATAAAGGAATGTTCAGCACTCAGTTGCCGAGAACCACCCGAATCATCTGCAGCATGGCTTCAGGGCTATACGGTTTGCTCAGCAAATGGGTGTCAGGGCTCAACTGGTGATTGCGCGAAATGATGTCGCGGGTGTGCCCGGAGGTGAACAGCACCGCCACCGGCGGCGTCTGCACTTTGGCCCAGGCGAACAGATCGGAGCTTTTGATCAGCCCCGGCATGACCACGTCGGTGAAAATCAGGTCGACCTCGACACCTTCGAGGAGCATTTGCATGGCCGCATCGCCGTGGCCGGCGGTCAACACGCGATAGCCCTCCTCGCGCAACAATTCCACCGCCGAAGTACGCACGGCGTCGTTGTCCTCGACCACCAGAATCGTCTCGTGGCCGCCGCTCTGCTGCCTTTGCAGATTGGGCGCCTCATCAAGGATAGGCCGCAGGCTGCGCGGGAAGTACAACTGCACCTGCGTGCCCTCACCGACGGCACTGGCAATGTCGACATGCCCGCCGCTCTGTTTGACGAAGCCGAACACCATGCTCAGGCCCAACCCGGTGCCCAGGCCGTCGGCCTTGGTGGTGAAAAACGGCTCGAACACTTGCTCGAGAATCTCTGGCGCAATGCCGGCGCCGGTGTCGCTGACGGCGACGCGGACAAACTCGCCGGGGACGATGCCTTTGCCGGCACAGAATTCGCGGTCGAGGCGCACGTTGGCAGCGCTGAGCGCAATGGTGCCCTCGCCCTTCATCGCATCACGGGCATTGATCGCCAGGTTGAGAATGGCGTTTTCCAACTGGTTGCGGTCGACGTTGATGTGCCACGGTTTTTGCGGCAACTGCACGTTGATCTGAATGGTTTCACCCAGCGCCCGCTGCAGCAATTCGCCGACACCTTCGAAAATCTGCTGCGGGTTGCACACTGCTGGCGACAACGGTTGGCGGCGGGCAAACGCGAGCAGTTGCGAGGACAACTTGGCACCGCGCTCGACCGCCGCCAGCGAGGCACTGACCCGGCGCTGCACATTGGCGTTGTCCGGTTCGTGGCGGGCGAGCAAATGCAGATTGCCAGCGATCACTTGCAGCAGATTGTTGAAGTCGTGGGCGACGCCGCCGGTGAGACCGCCGATCGCTTCGAGCTTCTGCGACTGGCGCAACTGTTCTTCAGCCGCCAGCCGCGCCTCGACCTCTTCGCCCACGCGCTGTTCGAGGTTGCGGGTAAATTTGAGCAGCGATTCTTCGGCAATCTTGCGCTCATGAATGTCGATCAGTATCCCGGGAAAACGCAACGGCGCACCGTGTTCGTCGAACTCACACGCGCCACTGGCCAACACCCACGAATAACTGCCATCACTGCGTCGGACGCGATACTCGGCGTTATACGGCTCGCCGGTCTGCACGGAATGGGCGACCCGCTCTTGGACCCAGGCGTGGTCATCGGGATGGATGCGCGATTCAGCAATGTCCTGGGCCAGATTGCTCAGGTCGTGATCCGGCGGATACGAGAACGTACGGGCGAAACGCTCGTCCGCGGACAATGTGTTGTTTTTCACGTCCCAGACAAACGAGCCGAGCAAGGCCCCGGCATTCAGCGCCAGACGTACCCGCTCATTGTCAGCGCGGTAGGCTTGTTCCGCCGCCTGACGCCGGCGTTCGGAGTGCATGAATTCGGTGGTTTCCACCACCATTGCCATCACCCCGCCGGGCGCTCCATCATCATTGGCCACCGGGCTGTAATACAGATCCATCCAGACGTCTTCGGGGACGCCGTCGCGCAACAGCACCAATTCTTTGTTGCGGAAGGACAAGGTGCCGCCCGCCAGACAGGTGTCGACCACATGCCGGTTGAAATCGGCGACCTCCGGCCAGCCCAACTCCACCGGCGAACCGAGCAGATACGGATGGCGGCCACCGGCAAATATCGAATAGGCGTCGTTGTAGATCATGTAGCCGAGACGGCCCCAGAGCATGACCATCGGCAGTGGCGAGGCCAGCATCAATTGCACCGCGCTGCACAGGCTGGCCGGCCAGCTGTTCAGCGGGCCGAGTTCGGTGTGGCTCCAGTCGAACGCACTGATGCGCCCGGCCATTTCGCCTTTCCAGCCGTCACAACCATGGCTATCGGATAAAAACTGCATCGACTGACTCAGTGTCCTGTGGTGATTGCCCGATAAATCGCGACGCCGTATCGACGCGACGCCCGTCTGTTTCGAGCGTCTGCAGTCGCATTGGTTTCATTTGAGGTATAGCCGATTTAATCTCCGCCTGGAACCTAAACTCCGATCAGGTGTTTGAGCGGATGGTAGCCAGTTTTCATTTTCGCGGCGACGTCGAGAATGGCCTTCTCGATACCGTTGAGATGCGTACAGGTCAGCTCGATGGCGGCGCTCTGATTGCCGGCCTCGATGTACTCGATCAGGCGCAGGTGTTCGTTGTCGCGGCAGACTTCATGGCTGTCGTCGTCCAGCGCGGCGGCATATAGCGAGGCGCGGGAGATCAGCTTCTGGAACCAGTCGAGCAGCACCGGATTATTGAGGCTGCGCGCCAATTTGATGTGGAACTCGCCGAGCAGGTGAATCAAGCGTTCGTGATCACCCGCCGCGTGGGCCTCATCTTCCAGCAGCAGGTGTTCGCGCAGGTCCTGCATCGCCGCGCCGTCCTTGCGGCGGCACAGTTCGGTGACGATGCCGATCTCGATCAGCCGGCGGGTTTCAAACAGCGAGCGGAGCTCTTCATTGCTCGGCAGCGACACCGATGCCCCTTTATTGGGCTCGGTGGTGACCAGCCCATCGGCCTCCAATTGCTTCAACGCGGCGCGCACCGACGTGCGGCTGACATTGAATAACTCGGCCAGCGAGGCCTCGCCCAGTTTCATCCCCGGGCGCAACGAACGCTTGCTGATCGCCTCGTAAACCCCTTGGTAGACGCGGTCGACCGTGGTTTCCAGTTTCTTCTCGGTCATTCGAACCCTCCTTTAGCGTCAGGCAACCAGCCCTTGGCGATGCCTGGCCATGGAAACGCAGATTAATCCGGGCCTTTGCAAATTGCATTCATATATTGCATACCGGCGGATGATGGCGCTGAACATCGGTCAGTCGCGGGAGATCATTTTTGGCGAGGTGTTGATGGCGCATGTGCGCGATGAGCTGATCGATCCGAGGACGCTGTACATCGATCAATTGGGCCTGGATGCGATCGGACGCATGGTTGGCCATGGTTACGCACGAACCCGCGATCACTTCGATTTGCCGACCCGCTCGTTGCAAGCGTGGACGGAAGCGCCGGGCGGTGGCGAGCGGTTTTGGCCCACCGCCAAATAACCCAGCAGGGAAACGCATTCCCCTGTAGGAGTGAGCCTGCTCGCGATAGCGGTGTGTCAGGTGTCGATGTGTTGT
>NZ_JBSVXS010000033.1:0-51125 GCF_054070155.1 Pseudomonas sp. SDT291_1_S447 | reverse complement strand
AGTCGACGCAATACTGACTGAAACGCCGCCTTCGCGAGCAAGCTCGCTCCCACAGGGGATTTGTGTTTGCCGTGATCTATCGGGTCAAACCGAGGCGTTCATGCCACTGGGCGATGGATTCTTCGGGGTAGACGTCGAACTGTTGGTCTTTCGATTTAGCCTCGACTTCCACCCATGGTGCTTTCGAACCGAGCATCAGATGCGTGTGCTCCGGCGGCACCGGCAACGGTGTGTCGATGGCCGAGGCGAACGGGTGAATCAGCTCTGGCCACTCCGGGCTGAACAACCACAAGCCGCTGCCGCACAGTGAACAGAAATGCCGCTCGGCGCTGCTGCGATGGGCGCGCTGGTCGCCGTCGTCTTTCATCTTCGCGTGGTAAATGCTGATGTGTTTGCGCCCGCGCACCTTGAGACTGGTCGCGTCGCCGCCGAGGTTGATCGCATATCCGCCGCCGCCCTGGGTCTTGCGGCAGATCGAGCAGTAGCAGCGTTGATAAGGGTAGGGGTGGGCGCTGGTGAGGCTGAACGTGACCTCGCCGCAATGGCAGGAGCCTTCGAGATGCATGGGTGCTCTCCGGTTTCTGAATGTGCGCTTGAGCCTAGAACATTCAGTGCGATGCAGGCCGGTGTGATTCGACGGGCGGGCGCAGCGTCTAGCCCCAGTGTCCCCGCAATCCCATGGGGCGAGACTTCGGAACCCGGCATGCAAGCGCTGTTGAACGAGATTCTTGACGCTGTCCGCCCGCTGATCGGGCAGGGCAAGGTCGCTGACTACATTCCTGCCCTCGGAACCGTGCCGGCCAATCAGCTGGGCATCGCCGTGTACGGCAACGACGGCGAGATGTATTGCGCCGGTGACGCCGAGACGCCGTTCTCGGTGCAGAGTATTTCCAAGGTGTTCAGCCTGGTGCAGGCGATCGATCATTCCGGCGAAGCGATCTGGGAGCGCCTCGGTCACGAGCCTTCCGGGCAGCCGTTCAACTCGCTGGTGCAGCTGGAATTCGAGCGCGGTCGGCCACGCAATCCGTTCATCAACGCGGGCGCGCTGGTGATCTGCGACATCAACCAGTCACGCTTTGCCGCGCCGACCCTGTCGATGCGCGATTTCGTCCGCCGACTGTCCGGCAACCCGCAGATCATGATCGACGGCAAAGTCGCCGATTCTGAATATCAACACCGTGCGCGCAATGCGGCGATGGCGTATCTGATGCAGTCGTTCGGCAACTTTCACAACGACGTCGAAGCGGTGTTGCGCAGCTATTTCAGCCACTGCGCGTTGCGCATGAACTGTATTGATCTGGCCCGGGCGTTCTGTTTTCTAGCCAATGACGGGTTCTGCAAACACAGCGGCGAACAGATCCTCACACGTCGGCAAACCCAGCAGGTCAACTCGATCATGGCCACCAGCGGGCTGTACGACGAAGCGGGCAACTTCGCGTACCGCGTCGGCTTGCCGGGCAAGAGCGGTGTCGGTGGCGGGATTGTTGCGGTGGTGCCGGGGCAGTTCACGGTGTGCGTGTGGTCGCCCGAGTTGAATGCGGCGGGGAATTCGCTGGCGGGGATGGCGGCGCTGGAGATGCTCAGTTCGCGGATTGGCTGGTCAGTATTTTGATCTGAAACCCAATCCCTGTAGGAGTGAGCCTGCTCGCGATAGCGTAGTGTCAGTCAACATTTGCGTATCTGATCCACCGCTATCGCGAGCAGGTGAAGGCCTACACTGGTTTTGTGTTGCCTGTGGGGAGGCTGTTCCTATACATTTTCCGGCCGCCCTCTGCATGGTGAATCCGCTTCATGTCTCTTGCGCTCGAACGTCTAGTCGCTGGCACGCCGATCCCTTTCGCTGGTAACCGCGTCACCGTGGTCAGCCCCGAACTGGCCGCGCGCTTTCAGCCCGGTGACCACCTGTTGGTGGAGCAGGTCAGTGGTGAGTTGCTGCTGATCCCCGTGGCGGATCAGCAAGCGGCGTCCGTGGCGATCGAGCGTGCGGCAGCGGCATTCACCGCGTTGTCGGCGGTGTCCGATGAGGCCATCAGCCAGTTCTTTGATCTCTTCGCGCAGCGTCTGGAAACCCCGGCGTGCTGGGCGCACATCGAAACCGCCAACCTTGCCGATATCGAACGGGCCAAGGCGCGCGGCCGCTCCACCACCCGACTGCTCGCCGATGAGCGCATGCGCCGCGACATGATCGCTGGCCTGCGCGCCTGGCGTGATGCCGCCGCCACGCGCGGTAAAGTCATCAGCAGCGTCGAGCACGACGGCTGGAAGGTCGAGCAGGTGGTTTCGCCGCTGGGCATCGTTGCATTTGTCTTCGAAGGTCGCCCGAACGTGTTTGCCGACGCCGCCGGTGTCTTGCGCACCGGCAACACCGCCGTGTTGCGCATCGGCAGCGATGCGTTGGGCACCGCGCAAGCCATCGTCACTCACGCGTTGAACCCGGCGCTGGCCGATGCCGGTCTGCCCGCCGGTGCGGTGTCGCTCGTGGAAAGCGTCAATCACGCGGCCGGTTGGGCGATGTTCGCTGACCGACGTTTGTCGCTGGCCGTGGCGCGCGGTTCGGGTCGTGCGGTCAGTCAGTTGGGCAGTATTGCCCAGCAGGCCGGCACCGCCGTCAGTCTGCACGGCACGGGTGGCGCATGGTTGATCGCGGATCGTGCGGCCGATGCCAAACGCTTCGCCGCCGTGGTGCGCAACTCGCTGGACCGCAAAGTCTGCAACACGCTCAACGTGTGCCTGATCCAGCGTGATCGCGCGGCGGAACTGGTGCCGCTGTTTCTTGATGCGCTGCAACAGGCCGGTACTGCGCGTGGCCAGGGCTGCAAATTGCACATCGTCGAAGGCAGCGAAGGCTGCTTGCCGAGTGAGTGGCAGAACGCGACGGTCGAGGTCTACCGCGCCGAGGGCTATCAGACCGAGGCACTGGCAGAACCCTTGGCAGAGTCCGAGTTGGGCCGCGAGTGGGAATGGGAAGAAACCCCGGAAGTCAGCCTGATGATCGTTGACGATGTGGATCAGGCGATTGCGCTGTTCAACCGCTACAGCCCGCAATTCACCGTGTCGTTGATCAGTGAAGATGCGCAGGTGCAGGAGCGTTTTTACAACGCGGTGAATGCGCCGTTCGTGGGCAATGGCATTACCCGTTGGGTCGATGGGCAGTATGCGTTGAACAAGCCGGAGCTGGGTCTTTCGAACTGGGAGAGCGGGCGCTTGTTTGCGCGCAGTGCGATTCTTTCGGGGGACGGCGTGTTCACTGTTCGTAGCCGCATGACCCAGATCGATCTCACAGTAAAACGCTGATCTCGTGGTCTGTGATCGTTCCCATGCTTCTGCGTGGGAACGCAGCCCGTGACGCTCAGCGTCACTGGACGCAGAGCGTCTCAGGAGGCATCCCCACGCAGAGCGTGGGAACGATCAGTTGCTCAGGCAGCATGGGTGGTTTGTGCATGGATCGCGCAAGTCGTCGGTTGCTCGGCCAGCGGCACAAACGTGCGACGGTCCGAGGACAGCGCATCGACCGAGCCGGTCTCAATGTCATACACCCAGCCATGCAGATTCAGTAGGCCTTTTTCCTGGGCCAGACGCACGCTCGGGTGGGTCTGGATATTCGCCAGTTGCGCGATGACGTTCTCGCGCACCATCGAACTCAATTTCGCCGCGTCATTGGCGTGCGGCCGTGACTCGTTGACCACTTTCGCCGACTCGGCATGCTGCAGCCAGCCGCTGACCGCAGGCAGGTGATCCATGCATTTGCACTTTGCGATCGCGGTCATCGCACCGCAGTCCGAATGCCCGCAGATCACAATGTCGGTCACCCCAAGCACCGCCACCGCGTACTCCACCGTCGCCGAAACCCCGCCCGGATGCGGGCTGTAGGACGGCACGATATTACCGGCGTTACGGATCACGAACAGTTCGCCGGGTTCTTGCTGGGTCAGCAGTTCCGGCACGACACGGCTGTCGGAACAGGTGATGAACAAGGTGCCGGGCTGTTGTGTGGTCGCCAGGTGTTTGAACAGTTCGGTGCGTTGCGGAAACGCTTCGTTCTGGAATTTCAGGAAGCCATCAATCAGGTTTTTCATGGTGTTGTCCTCTCAGTTCGAGCAACCGCTGCCGAATTCGCTGTATTGAAGAATGTGTTTGCCACCGTGGCTGTCCAGATACGTCATCTCCACCGGCACCACGCCACACACATCGGCAACCGGGGTAATGCTCAGCACGTGGGCGATGTCCAGTTGCATGCCGTAGCGGTAGGCGACGGCCTCGTCAGCGGCAGATGCCTGGGCGCAAATGCCGCCGAGCAGGGCCAGAATCAACAGAATTTTTTGCATGGGGCAGCCTCCAGATATGTTGGATGACGGGTAGCCATTTGAGGTGTGTTGGCCCGCACGCAGGGTGCGGGCCAGTGCGGATCAGAACGGACGCAGGGGCAGGAACTTGCCGTCGAGGGTGACCACGGCGCGGGAGCCGCCTTCCGGGTCTTCGACTTTCTTGATGTCGAGTTTGAAGTTGATCGCGCTGATGATGCCGTCACCGAACTGCTCATGAACCAGCGCTTTCAGAGTGGTGCCGTAGATCTGGATCATCTCGTGGAAGCGGTAGATGGTCGGGTCGGTCGGTACGCCGCTGAGGCTGCCACGCAGGGGGATGATCTGCATCGCCGCGACGTCTTCAGCGCTCAGCTCCAGCTTGTCGCCGACCACTTGGGCGGCGTTTTCCGGCAGTGGATGCTGGCCGAGCAGGGCAGCAGTGACGTACGCCAGGCTCAGGTCGGTGCCGTCGGCCAGATCCTGCCACGATAGATCTTTGCGTGCCTTGGCATCGAGAATGCGGGTAGTCAGGGCCAGGCTGGTGTCGTTGTAGGCGTGGGACTGTTGCATGGTGTCACTCCTTTCAGGGGTTGGCTTGCTGTGTGGGATTGATCTTCTGCTGATTGATCCATAGCGTCCAAGACCGATATACAATGCTTGGCATAAGCCCTGCCTATAGATGGTGTTTCCCATGCTGCTGCGACATTTGCGTTATCTGTTGGCCGTCGCCGATCACGGCGGCTTCACCCGTGCCGCCGAGGCGTTGCATGTGTCGCAGCCGACCCTGTCGCAGCAGATTCGCCAACTGGAGGAAACCCTGGGGGTGAGCCTGTTTGATCGCACCTCGCGCACGGTCAAACCGACGGATGCCGGCGAGGCCTACATCGAGTGCGCACGGCGGGTGCTGGTGGAACTGGAGGCGGGCAAGCGCGCGTTGCATGACGTGAAGGATTTGTCCCGCGGGACGTTGCGTCTGGCGATGACGCCGACGTTCATGGCGTATCTGGTCGGGCCGTTGGTGCGCGATTTTGCCGCGCGGTATCCGGGGATTCATTTACAGATTTTCGAGCTGTCGATGGACGACATCGAGGCGGGGCTGGCGGATGACTCGCTGGATATTGCGATTGCGTTTACGCCGGTGCGCAGTCCTGAGATTGAGTGCATTCCGGCGTTTACCGAAACGCTGGGGATTATGGTCGGGCGGGAGCATCCGCTGTATGACAGTGTGGCGGTGCTGACACCGGAGGATATCGCTTCATTGGATTTCGCTTTGTTGGCGCCGGACTTTATTACGCGGTTATCGGTGGACGAGTATTTCCGTCAGCAGGGGATTACGCCGCAGGTGCGGATCGAGGTGAATTCGGTGAGTACGTTGCTGGAAGTGGTGCGTCATTCGCCGATAGCAACCATGTTGCCGGAAGCGATTGCCACCGAGGATCGGGCGTTGCGCAGGTTGCGCGTCGAGAGTGATGCGCCGCAGCGTGGGGCGGCGTTGTTGCGGCGGCGCAATAATTATCACAGTGCGGCGGCGGTGGCGTTTGCTGAAATGGTGTTGGACATGGGAAGCCCCTCACCCTAACCCTCTCCCAGAGGGAGAGGGGACTGACCGAGGTTTTTGTGCGATCTACGCCGACCTGAGAAACCTGAGTCGAACTCAGGTTCTGAAAGCACTATAAATCGGCTCCCTCTCCCTCGGGAGGGGCTGACCGAGGTTTTTGTGCAATTTACGTCGACCTGAAAATTTTGAGCCGAACTAAAATTTTGAGCGCAGCACAAATCGGCTCCCTCTCCCTCGGGAGAGGGCTGGGGAGAGGGCTGGGGTGAGGGGCTACAATTCCAGCCACGCCAAATCAATGCAAGCGAACAAAAAAAGGCCTGCTTCCTTTAAGGAAGCAGGCCTTTCAATTATTTAATGACTAACTCAGCAGAACCGATCAATCACCCGAACTTCATTCTTGTTCTGCATCGAATCCCACGCCTGTTTCAGCGTTTGCAGAACATTCCCGATGAAGTCCTTGTCGGCCGCAGCCTTCTTGCCAACATAACCGTGGCCACGGCGATACATCTTCAGGCGGGCCAGCAGGTTCTGATGATTGCGGTCGAACTCGTCTTCGTCAGCATGGGTCGCCAGGCAGTCGATATGTACCTGACCCGACTTGCTGATCCACAGAATATGGCTGTCGTGGCTGTCTTTCTGCGCAGCGAACATACGAGCCAGTTCTTCGATAGTAGGTTGATTGTTCAGATTCATGATTTTGCCCCTTGACCAGTCTGGTGATCTTTCAAAGTTGATTCGCTAATACAGGTAGCCCATCGGTTAGTTGATCCCTGGCACCGAAACCAGGACGTCAGCGCTCGCCCGTGTGAAGTACGGGGTCGTGCATCTGTTGCATGTAGTCGTGTTGAATAACTGCTACGCAATAGCGTCACAACGAGGAGAAGCAGCGAAAACCGGGAGGCTCCTTGACGACATTTACCGTGTCGACCACAAGCGTCTTGAGAATTTTCGCCAGCGCTTCTCGTCCTTGTACTGGACGTTCAGGCCAGGTCAGCTTCTTCAATCTGCCTTGTGGGCAGCGTGTATCCGGAAAAAACAACTCGGCGGTCAGACGAGTTTGCTCAAGCGTGTTACCGATGTTCCCGATCGGGGAACGTCTTCATCATGCAAAAGCAAAACGATGCCGTCAACGGTTTTGTAGTGATTATTTTTGCTCACTACATATTGTCGGACAAAGCTGTTTTGGAATGAGAAAGAATCCGTTCAGACAACGGAAAAAGGCGTGCGCAGCCCGTAGAAGGTGCACGCATAACCGTCTACTTCGCGCTGCTGCAGGGTGAAGTGGCCGTCGCTCAGTAACGGAATCAGCCTGGCCCAGAAGCACTGGGCCGGCAGGTTGGCGTCGATATGGAAAATCTGCCATTGACCGGGGATCTGGCTCAAGAGGGCAGAGACGACAAACTGCGCGACGCCTTGGCCACGAAAGCGTCGCGCGATGAAAAAGTAGCCGATGTTGTGTTCGGCACCGGGAATGTGGATTTCGTTATCGACGGTCACGAAACCGGCCAGTTCGCCGTCGACCTGAATCAGAAATGGTTGGGTGGCCGGGTGGCGCCAGTAGTCGGATTTCGGTTGGATGGAGAAGAAACCATGCGGAGCGAGCTTCAGCGGCAGCCATTCGCTGAAGTCGTACATATAGAACTGCATGAGGTTTTCGATGACTTCCAGCTCATCGCGCTGAGCGGGGTGCAGTTCGATATTGGCCATGCGCCGGGTTCCTGAAAGTGCTGAGCCTTGCAGAAACACTAGCGGGTTTTATTTGCCTGCTGCTTTCGGCGCGCGTTTGGTTGTACCTGTGGTTTTGCTGCGGGTCGATGATTTGCGTTTCTTCTTCCACGGTGCCGCCGCTTTGCCGGCCGGCGGCGGGCCGCTGATGGTCAGGCTGAGGCTCGAGCAGCGCGTCACCTGTTTGCTCATCCATGCCGCTTGTTTGGTGACGAACTCTTCAAGACTCATTTCGCCGCTTTGCACCATGTCCAGCGCCTGCTCCCAGATCGCCGTGGTGCCGGGGTCGGCAATTGCGCGGGGCACCGCGTCGATCAGGCTGAACGCGGCTGGGGTGGCGGCGAGGGCCTTGCCGTTTTTCACCAGATAACCACGGTCAAGCAAGCCCTGAATGATCGAGGCACGGGTGGCTTCGGTGCCGATACCGGTGGTGTCCTTGAGTTTCTGTTTGAGCAGTGGATCCTCGACCAGTTTGGCGACGTTTTTCATCGCCTTGATCAGATCGCCCTCGGTGTAGGGTTTCGGTGGTTGCGTCCACAGATCCTTGAACTTCACTGCGGCGATGGCGCATTCGACGCCTTGGCTCAGGGCCGGCAAGGTTTGCGGTGCGGGTGCTTCGCGGCCCTTCGCCGCTGCCAGTGCTTCGGGCAATGCGCGTTTCCAGCCCGGCTCGATGATTTGTTTGCCGACGGCGCGCAACGCTTCACCGGCGCAATCGAAGTCGGCCTGGGTGCGATCGTATTCGTGATTGGGCAGAAACTGCGCCAGATAGCGTGCGCGAATCAGGGTGTAGACCGCGCGGTGCTTGCCGCTCAGACGATCAAGGTTCTTCGCGGCGGCGGTAGGAATAATGCCGTGGTGAGCACTGACCTTGGCGTCATTCCAGGCTCGTGAGCGGCGCTGGGGGTCGAGATGGCCTTGCAGTGCGTCAAGACTCGAGTCGGCCTGACGCAATGCCGCAAGAATCCCCGGCGCCTCACTGTGCTGGCTTAGCGGCAAGTAGCCGCAATCACTGCGCGGGTAAGTGATGACTTTGTAGGTTTCGTAGAGCTCCTGAGCAATGTCGAGGGTTTCCTGCGCGCCGAGGCTGAGCTTTTTCGAGCAGACTTCCTGCAAGGTGCCGAGATCGAAGGGCAGCGGCGCCACTTCACGCATGCGCTCGGTTTTCAGCTTGATCACTCGAGCACTCGCAGCGCTGCTGATCGCAGCCGCTGCTTGCTGGGCCAGCGCCTGATTCAGGCAGCGCTCCTGATCGTCACAGACATCCGACGGCGCCCGCCACTGTGCGGTAAACGGAATGTCGTTGTGCAGCAGATCGACATCGATCGCCCAGAATGGCACCGGCACGAAATCGGCGATGCTGCGGTCGCGATCGACCACCAGGCGCAAGGTCGGCGTCTGTACCCGGCCTACCGGCAACACCCCTTGATAACCCGATTGTCGCCCCAGCAGTGTGAACAGCCGACTCATGTTCATGCCGATCAGCCAGTCCGCCCGCGAGCGGCCCAGCGCCGAGTGATACAGGCTGAAGGTCTCGGCCCCCGGTTTCAGCGCGGCCAGGGCCTTGCGGATCGAGGCTTCGTCCAGCGCCGACAGCCACAAGCGGCGGATCGGCCCGCGATAACGACAATGCTCGACCAGTTCCCGGGCGATCATCTCGCCCTCACGGTCGGCGTCGGTGGCGATGATCAGCTCGCTGGCCTCGCCGAGCAGGCGCTTGACCGCTTTGTACTGGCTGGCGGTGCGCGGCTTGACGGTCATTTTCCACTTGTCCGGAATGATCGGCAGATCGGCCAGCACCCAGCGCTTGTAGCGGGCGTCATAGGCATCCGGCGGCGCGGTTTCGAGCAAGTGGCCGATGCACCAGGTCACCGTGACGTCCGTTCCCAGCCAGCAACCGTCGCCCCGACGCTTGGCGCCGAGCACGGCCGCAATATCTTTGGCCTGGGAGGGTTTTTCACAGAGGTACAGCCGCATAACCACCATCGTCGATCAAGGTCGGAACAGGTGCACAGAATGGCCGGACTTGGCCTCAGGGGCAACTTTTATCTGTATGGATATACAGATAAAAAGCATTGCAGCAGGTGACGGGCAATACAGGGACGCAGGTCCGGCTATCGAGAAATTGATTAGCGCCCGGTTTGCGCCTGTGTCAGGTTTTTTGCCGATTCACACACGCGAGTGACAGGACGATCTCGCCAGAAGATCGCCGTGGTCTGTCGACACTGACTACTCAGAAACAAGGAAGTCCATCATGGCTCAAGCCAAATCGAAAACCAGCAGCGCCTTCGACGAAATCGATACGTTCAGCCACCTGTATGACCGTGGTGTCGGGCTGGTCAATGGCAAACCCTCATTCACTGCCGACCAGGCTGCGGATGAAATCCTGCGCAAAGGCCTGTCGTGGGGCGACAAGAACGCTGACGGCAAGATCGACCTCAGTTACACCTTCCTGACCGAGAAACCGGCGAACTACAACGTCAAACTGGGCAACTTCAGCGAATTCAGCGCCCAGCAAAAGGCTCAGGCCGTGCTGGCCATGCAATCCTGGGCCGACGTCGCCAACGTTACCTTCACTGAAGGCAAGGGCGGCGATGGCCACATGACCTTCGGTAACTACGATGTCAGCACCGGTGGCGCAGCGTTCGCTTACCTGCCGAGCGGCGGCAGCTATGACGGTCAGTCGTGGTACCTGATCAACGATCAATATCAGGTCAACAAAACCCCGGACACCAACAACTACGGGCGCCAGACCCTGACCCACGAGATCGGTCATACCCTCGGCTTGTCGCATCCGGGCGCCTACAACGCCGGCAACGGCAACCCGACCTACAACGATGCCAAGTACGCCGAAGACACCCGCGGCTACAGCCTGATGAGCTACTGGAGCGAAGCCAACACCGACCAGAACTTCAGCAAGGACGGCAGCGGCGCGTACGCCTCGGCACCGTTGCTGGACGATATTGTTGCTGTGCAAAAACTCTATGGCGCCAACTACGCGACCCGCGCCGATGACACCACCTACGGTTTCAACTCCAACGCCGAGCGCGATTTCTACAGCGCCACTTCGGCGTCCTCCAAAGTGGTTTTCTCGGTGTGGGATGGCGGCGGCAACGACACGCTGGATTTCTCCGGCTTCAGCCAGAACCAGAAGATCAACCTCAATGAAGGCTCGTTCTCCGATGTTGGCGGTCTGGTCGGTAACGTGTCCATCGCGCACGGCGTGACCGTGGAAAATGCCATCGGCGGTTCAGGCAATGACCTGCTGATCGGCAACGCCGTTGCCAACGAACTGATCGGCGGTGCAGGTAATGACATCATTTACGGTGGTGGCGGTGGCGATACCTTGTGGGGTGGTGCAGGTGCAGACACTTTTGTGTTTGGTGCTGCCAGCGATTCGACCATGACGGCGCCGGACTGGATCATGGATTTCACCAGCGGCCTGGACAAGATCGATCTGTCGGGGATCGCCGGATTTGCGACTGGCGCAGCATCGCTGAACTTCGTCAGCGGCTTCACTGGGCATGCGGGCGATGCGGTCCTGACCTACTTCGCGCAAACCAATCAGACCAGCCTGATGGTTGATCTGACGGGGCAGGGGGCGGTGGACTTTGCTGTGGGTGTGGTGGGGCAGGCGGTGGCGACTGATATTGTTGCGTGATGCCTGAAAAGCGGCCCTCACCCTAACCCTCTCCCAGAGGTAGAGGGGACCGATTGGGGGATATTGGCGAAATTCACCGACTTGAACGATTGGCTTTGAATCCATAATCGACTCGATTTTTCAGGTCGATGGATTTCGCCAGACAACTCGGTCAGTTCCCTCTCCCTCCGGGAGAGGGCTAGGGTGAGGGGCTTTTGATGTTGAAGGGCCGTTCGGCTGCAAACCCACCCCAACCCGCACCAATGCGCTATACCTGAACCGGTCTCTTCGCCGTATCCAGGAGAACCCCCCATGAAAACCTCCGGCCCCAGTCCCGTCATCACCCTCGAACAACTTCCCGGCTGCCTGATAGTTAAATTCCACGGCATCCAGGTCGCCGCGTCCTCCCACGTACTGATCCTCAACGAAGCCAACTACCCGCCGGTCTATTACGTCCCCCGCGAAGACATCGACGAAAAGTATTTCGCCCGCACCGACCACACCAGTTATTGCCCGTACAAGGGCGACGCCAACTACTTCAGCCTGCAAGTGCCTGGGCATGAGGGGGCGAACGCGGTGTGGACTTATGAGAAACCGAAAATATCGGTCGGGCCGATAAAGGACTACGTGGCGTTTTATCCGGATCAGGTGAAGTTCGAAGTGATCAAGGCTGATGCCTGAGCAAAAAAAACGGCGAGGGTCAAAGCCCTCGCCGATTGATTTTTCTGGTTGAGTTTCAGTTCTTGTCGAGATCGATATTCTTCGTCTCACGCAAACAGATCATCCCCACCACCAGGCTCACCCCGGTAATCAACACCGGATACCACAGCCCGTAAAAGATGTCCCCGGTGTACACCACCAGCGCAAACGACACCGTCGGCAGGAACCCGCCAAACCAGCCGTTGCCGATGTGGTACGGCAGCGACATCGAGGTGTAGCGAATGCGCGTCGGGAACAGTTCGACCATCAGCGCTGCCAGCGGGCCGTAGCACATGGCCGAGATGATGATCAGCGCAACGATCAGGGCGACGATCATCGGTTTGTTGATCTGCTGCAGATCGGCCTGTTGCGGGTAGCCGGCGAGGGTGATCGCGCCGCGCAGGGCGGCCTCGTCGAAGCCGTCGAGTTTGACGTCGCCGACGCTCACTTGTACGGCGCTGCCAGCAGGCGCAGCGGCGCTGGAGTAGGGCAGGCCTTGCTTGACCAGGAAGGTTTTGACCTTGTCGCACGGGCTGTCGAATTTGGCTTTGCCGACCGGGTCGAACTGGAAGGTGCAGGTCGCCGGATCTGCCAGCACGGTGATTGGTGCCTGACGGCTGGCCTGATCAATCGCCGGGTTGGCGTAGTGGGCGAGGGATTTGAAGATCGGGAAGTACAGCGCCGTGGCCAGCAGCAAGCCCAGCATCAGCACCGGTTTACGCCCGACCTTGTCTGACAGCCAGCCGAAAAAGATGAAGAACGGTGCGCCGATGACCACGCTGATGATCAACAAAGTGTTGGCCACCGCCGGGTCCATTTTCAGGAACTGGGTGAGGAAGAACAGCACATAGAACTGCGCCGCGTAGAAGGTCACCGCTTGCCCGGCGTTGATGCTGAACAGGGCGATCAGCACGACTTTGAGGTTCTCCCATTTGCCGAAGGATTCGCGGATCGGCGCTTTCGAGGTTTTACCTTCCTCTTTCATTTTCAGGTACGCCGGCGACTCGTGCAGGCTCAGGCGGATCCAAGTGGAAATGCCCAGCAGCACGATCGACAGCAAGAACGGAATCCGCCAGCCCCAGACTTCAAACTGATCGCCGGTGAAGTAGCGGCAACCGAGTACCACCAGCAGCGACAGCAACAGGCCGAGGGTCGCGGTGGACTGAATCCAGCTGGTGTGGAAACCGCGTTTGCCGATTGGCGCATGCTCGGCCACATAGGTCGCAGCGCCGCCGTATTCACCGCCGAGCGCCAGGCCCTGCAGCATGCGCAGCACCACCAGAATGATCGGCGCGGCGATGCCGATGCTGGCGTAGGTCGGCAGCAGACCGACGCAGAAGGTCGCTACGCCCATCAAAATGATCGTCGCGAGAAAGGTGTATTTGCGCCCGATCATGTCCCCCAACCGACCGAACACCAGCGCCCCGAACGGCCGCACGATAAAGCCGGCGGCGAAGGCCATCAGCGCAAAAATGAACGCGGTGGTGTCGTTGACCCCGGCGAAAAACTGCTTGCTGATCACCGCCGCAAGGGCGCCGTAGAGGAAGAAGTCATACCACTCGAACACCGTCCCCAGTGATGAAGCGAAGATGACTTTGCGTGTGTCCGGGCTGGTCTCGACGCTGCGCACGGCGTTCAGCGGCTGAACGTGTTCTGACATATCGGTATCCCTCACAGTGATTGTTTTTGTTGTTCCACTGGTGTTGCGTGTCCGGGTGATGCCTTGAATCAAACGCGGCCCCCTGTAGGAGTGAGCCTGCTCGCGATAGCGGTGTATCAGCCAACGCAGATGTTGAATGTTATTCCGTCATCGCGAGCAGGCTCACTTCTACAGGGGTTGTGTTTACAGCTTGGGAATTGCGGATCAGTTGTGCAGCCTTCTCGGCAATCATCAGCGTAGGCGAACAGGTGTTCCCCGAGGTGATGCACGGCATGATCGACGCATCGGCAATGCGCAAACCGGGCACGCCGTGGACGCGCAGTTGCGCATCGACCACCGCATCGCCGTCATTGCCCATGCGGCAGGTGCCTACCGGGTGGAAAATCGTTGTGCCGATTTTCGCTGCTGCTTGCTGCAATTCTTCTTCACTTTGCAGGCTGGCACCGGGCAGATATTCCACCGGTTTGAACGCGTGCAGGGCAGGGGCGCTGACGATGCGCCGGGTCAGGCGAATCGCATCCGCTGCCACGCGCAGATCTTCAGGATGACTGAGATAGTTGGGCTGAATCAGCGGCGCTTCCTGTGGATCCGCCGAACGAATGTCGATGCGTCCACGACTCTGTGGACGCAGATCGCACACCGAAGCGGTGAAGGCAGGGAAACTGTGCAACGGTTCGCCAAAACGCTCCAGCGACAATGGCTGCACGTGGTACTCAAGATTCGCCGAGGTCTGCTCCGGCCCCGACCGCGCAAACGCGCCCAACTGACTCGGCGCCATCGACAGCGGCCCGCTACGGTCATACAGATAACGCAGACCCATGCCCATCTTGCCCCACACGCTGCCGGCGATCTGGTTCAACGTGCGCGCATTTTCCAGTTTGTAGATCAGGCGCAATTGCAGGTGATCCTGCAGGTTGCCGCCGACGCCTGGCAGCTCATGAATCACGCCGATACCGAGGCGTTCGAGCAGTGGGCGCGGGCCAATCCCGGAGCGCTGCAAAATGCTTGGTGATCCGACCGCGCCGGCACACAGGACGATCTCCTTGCGCGCCTTGAACTGCTTGGTCTGACCTTCGTGGCGCGCACTGACTTTTGTTGCGCGACCGTCCTCTAGCAGCACACGATCCACCTCAACCCCGGTCAGCACTGTCAGATTGGCTCGGTCACGCACCGGTTTCAAAAACGCCTTCGCTGCGTTCCAGCGCACGCCGGATTTCTGATTGACCTGAAAGTAGCCGCAACCCTCGTTGTCGCCCTGATTGAAGTCATCGATGCTGGCGATGCCGCTTTGCTCGGCGGCACTGCGAAAGGCATCCAGAATCGGCCATGACAGCCGCTGTTGTTCGACCCGCCATTCACCCTTGGCGCCATGAAATTCAGCCGCGCCGGCAAAATGGTTTTCGCTTTGTTTGAACAGCGGCAGCACGTCGTTCCAGGCCCAGCCCGGATTGCCCTCGGCCGCCCAGCCATCGTAGTCGTTGGCCTGGCCGCGCATGTAGATCATGCCGTTGATGGACGAACAACCGCCCAGCACTTTACCGCGCGGATAGCTCAGCGCGCGGCCGTTGAGGCCCGGTTGTTGTTCGGTCTTGAAGCACCAGTCGGTGCGCGGGTTACCGATGCAGAACAGGTAACCGACAGGAATGTGAATCCACGCATAGTTGTCGCGCCCGCCGGCTTCGAGCAACAGCACGCGCTGCTGCGGATCTGCCGACAGTCGATTGGCCAGCAAGCACCCGGCAGGGCCGGCGCCGACCACGATGTAGTCGTATTCATCGAGGGAAGTCTGCATTCCCTGACCTCGCTTTTTGTTTTTATTGTCGGACACTCTAGTTGTTAGCTTTCGTTAAAAGAATGTTAGTTTTTGCGCAGCCGCTGTGCGTTTTCAAACAGCCTGCATAGACCATAGCCGACAAGGACACGCCATGTTCGACTGGAACGACCTGCGGTTTTTTCTCGAACTGCAACGCAGCGGCCGCCTGCTCACCGCCGCCCGCCGTCTCAACACCACCCACGCCACCGTCGCCCGCCATATCGAAGCCATCGAGAAAAGCCTCGGCACCGCGCTGTTCGTCCAGCACGCCCAAGGCTACGAAATGACCCCGGCGGGGGAGGCGCTGCTTAAACATGCTGAGGCGATGGAAAACGTTGCGTTGCTGGCGCAGGAAGAGATCACCCAATCCACCGCGCCACTGGGCAAGATTCGTGTTGGCGTCACCGAAGGGCTGGGCATCAAGTTTCTCGCCAGCCGCATGATCGGCTTGTTCGAACGCTATCCGGGATTGGAAGTGGAACTGGTCGCCGTACCGCGCTTTGTCAGCATTCTCAACCGCGAGGCGGAAATCAGCATTCATCTGGAGCGCCCGGCGGCGGACATGCTGGTGACGCGCAAACTCACCGACTATCGACTCGCGTTGTACGCCAGCCAACGCTATCTCGATAAGGCGCCGCCACTGCAAAGCCGCGAAGACCTCGGGCGGCATGCGTGGATCGGTTATGTCGATGATTTGCTGTTCAGCCAGGAACTGATGTTTCTCAACAGCTTCTGCCGCAGCCCTCGGGTTGTGTTCCATAGCACCAGCGTTATTGCTCAGCAGGAAGCGGCGCGGTCGGGATTGGGTATTGCAGTGCTGCCTTGCTACATGGCCGAGTCGGATCCCGATCTGGTGCCGTTGCTGCCGGATGAAAGCATCGAGCGCAGCTACTGGATCAGCACGCGGCGCGAGTTGCACAAGTCGGTGCGGCTGCGGGTGGTCTGGGATTATGTGGTGGGGTTGTGTGAGGCGGAGCAGGGCTTGCTGCTGGGCAGATCGCAGGCCGGCATCCGTTAATCCTTGGCTGTGCTGCTGTTGGCGCCGCTTTTGCTTGAATAGCTCCAAAGCCTTTGGCAATGGAGAGCAGCAATGAGGGAATGGCTTACCGTTCGCGACATCAATGCGGACATCTTGAAGGCCATCAGTGACGGCGTCTTGCGGCATGGCCGAGCCTTGTCTGAGGCTCGCGGCGGGCACGCTGAAGCCATCGCCTGTGCGCTGATGGAGGAGGGAACACTGATCGGCGGCGCTACCGGCAGAACCGAATTCAGGCGCCTGTTTGTCAATTACCTGTGGATCGACGCGCAGTGGCGCGGAACCGGGCTAGGTGCTCAGGCCTTGCACAAGCTTGAGGCGCTGGCCGTTGAAAGGGCGTGCGTGGATGCCTTGATCGAAACGCTGGATGACGACGTCGCCCGTTGGTACATCCGCTGCGGATACCGATTGATCGCGCACATGCCTGAGTACTGCGGCCCGTGGAGTCGTCATACGCTGTTGAAAACGCTTGTGACGACAGGTGTTCCCACAGGGTTCTTTGGTCGATGGCATTTGCCGGGTTGATTTATATATGGATATCCGTATATTCGAATTTCCGTATGTATTGAGTCCGCTCCATGATCACCCCCACCGAAGTATTCAAGAGCCTCGCCGACGAAACCCGCGTTCGGGCCATGCTGCTCATCGCCGATCAAGGTGAACTCTGCGTCTGCGAGCTGATGTGCGCTCTTGACGACAGCCAGCCGAAAATCAGCCGCCACCTCGCGCAACTGCGCAGCAATGGTTTGCTGCTTGATCGCCGTCAGGGGCAATGGGTCTATTACCGCCTCAACCCTGATCTTCCTGCGTGGGTTCGCGAAATCCTGCAAGTGACGTCCAAAGCCAACGCCGATTGGCTCAAGGACAACGCCGCCCGCCTGCAGAACATGGACGGGCGTCCGGTTCGCGAAACCGCCTGCTGCTGAGAAAGAAAAAACCATGCGAATTCTGTTTATGTGCACGGCCAACAGCTGCCGCAGCATCCTGTCCGAAGCCATGTTCAATCATCTGGCGCGCCCCGGATTCGAGGCCGTGAGTTCCGGAAGTTTCCCCAAGGGCCAAGTGTTACCGCGCAGCCTGTCGACGCTGCAACAGGCCGGCATTGCCATCGATGGCCTGTATAGCAAGGGTAATGACGCGTTCGAAGACAATCCGCCAGACATTGTCATCACCGTCTGCGACAAGGCCGCCGGTGAGAGCTGCCCGGTGTACTTCGGCCCCGCGCTCAAGGCCCATTGGGGCCTGGCAGATCCCTCGGATGTGACCGGCGACGATGCCGCCGTGGACGCGGCGTTTGCTGCCACGCTAGCGATCATCGAGCGGCGCTGCGCGACCTTCCTTGGCCTGCCATTTAAAGCACTCAGCCGCGCTGATCTTCAGCGTGAGCTGGATCGTATCGGCTCTCTCTGAGCTGGAGGACACATGTCAGAACACCTGCCCCATCTTGATCATTCGCTGTTCGGAGGAGCGTCCCCTTTGGGCGAACACAAACCACGCATCCTGCTGCTCTACGGCTCGACCCGCGAACGCTCGTTCAGCCGTTTGCTGGTAGAGGAGGCCGCGGGCCTGCTCGAACACTTCGGCGCCGAAACACGCATCTTCAACCCGTCCGGTCTGCCACTGCCCGACGACGTTCCCGTCGACCATCCCAAAGTGCAGGAACTGCGCGATCTGGTGCTGTGGTCGGAAGGCCAGGTCTGGTGCTCACCCGAACGTCACGGCGCGATGTCGGCCGTGTTCAAGGCGCAGATCGATTGGATCCCGCTGGAACTCGGCGCCGTGCGTCCGACCCAGGGTAAAACTCTGGCCGTGATGCAGGTCTGCGGCGGTTCGCAGTCGTTCAACGTGGTCAACCAGTTGCGCGTGTTGGGCCGCTGGATGCGCATGTTCACCATCCCCAACCAATCCTCGGTGCCGAAGGCCTACATGGAATTTGACGACACCGGGCGAATGAAAGCGTCGCCGTTCTACGATCGTGTGGTCGATGTGATGGAAGAGCTGGTGAAGTTCACCGTGCTGCTGCGCGATCAACAGGTGCATCTGGTCGACCGCTACTCCGAGCGCAAGGAAAGCGCCGAGCAATTGATGGCTCGGGTGAATCAGCGTTCGATCTGAGGCCGTCCCTCGGCGAGGGACGGCTGCGTTCAGTCGACCAGTACTTGTGGCGAAACCACCCAGGCGCTGCAGGGCATTTTGTATAGTAGCTGTTCCACCGTGCTACCGATCAACCGACCCAGGCCGCGATGGCCGATACGGCCCATGACGATCACATCGATGTCATAGGCATCGGCGTAGCTGCACAGCACGTTGGCCGGATTGCCCATGATCATGTGCTGGCGTTCCGGCGCAATGCCGTTGCGCTCGGCCAGTTCGCGGAATGCATCGCCTTGCGCATCGAACAGCGTTTTCGCCTTGCCCTCGGTGAAAAACGTCGAGGCGTTGCCAAAGCCGAACTCGTCGGCGCTGATTGATGACAGGTCGTAGGCATAGACTACATCCAGTTCGGCATCGCAGAGGCTGGCCAGTTTCGCGGCCTCGCGCAGGATACGGTCGTTGAAGTCGGCGTATTGCTCGTCGCGATGAAACGGATCAATCGCCGCGACGATCCGCCGGGGCCGGGCGTGCTGGACATGGCTGACGAAGTGCAGCGGTACCCGGCATTCGCGCAGCAAATGAACATCGAGCGGGGTGAACATCAACCGTGACATGAACGAGGCGTGCTGCAGATCCTTGATCAGCAGGGCCATCGGCTGCTCCTTGAGGTGAATCTGGATTTCATGCAACGGATTGTCGACCCACACCACTTCCGTGGTCACGGTCACGCCGAGGTGGCGCATGGGCCGCGCCTGGTCCTCTAGCCATTGGCGGTGGCGCTCGACATAACCCAGGCGCATCTGTTCCAGGGCCTGCTCGTTGACCAATCCGGCGGTCGCCAGCCCTTCGAGGTAATCGAATGCCACGATGTGCAGCGCCGCCCCCGATGCTTTGGCCAGGGCCGCGGCCCGATCGAACGCAGGGCTGTGTTTCATCAGCGGTGAAGCTACCAGCATGAAACGTGCTTGCTCGGACATGACGAATCTCCTGTGGGTAGCGGCATTGGCCGGCCAGACGCAACGGCGTCAGTTCATGTTGCTCCGTACCGCCGGGCGTGGCTTGATCTTTGTCAATGACGCGGCCCAATAATGCCTGCGTCCGACGTGCGGCATCGGCGATGCGCAATCCTGCATTGATTGACCGTTATCAACCTTGTGTCGGTCAGTTCGGCGCAGCCTTGGAAAGGTGCTGAACTCACTGCAAACACCTGCACAGGAGTCTTGATCATGGCCATGATGAAAGCGGCGATATTCGTCGAAAAGAATCGCATCGTGCTGGATGACAAACCGATCCCCGAGGTTGGCCCGCTGGACGCACTGGTGCGGATCACCACCACGACGATCTGCGGCACCGACGTGCATATCCTGCGTGGCGAGTATCCGGTGGCCAAAGGTTTGACCGTCGGTCACGAACCGGTGGGCGTGATCGAGAAACTTGGCTCACAGGTGCGCGGATTTTTCGAAGGCCAACGGGTGATTGCCGGCGCCATCACCCCCAGCGGTCAAAGCTACGCCTGTCTGTGCGGCTGCGGCTCCCAGGACGGGCCGGACACTCGCCACGGTTTTCGCGCCACCGGCGGCTGGAAATTCGGCAACATCATCGATGGCTGTCAGGCGGAGTACGTCCTGGTGCCCGATGCCTTGGCCAACCTGTGCCCGATTCCCGACGGGCTCAGCGACGAACAAGTGCTGATGTGCCCGGACATCATGTCCACCGGGTTCTCCGGCGCCGAACGCGGCGAAGTCAGTATCGGCGACAGCGTTGCGGTATTCGCGCTGGGGCCGATCGGCCTGTGCGCGGTGGCCGGGGCGCGGCTCAAGGGCGCGAGCGTGATCATTGGCGTCGACGCGGTGGCCGAGCGCATGAGTGTCGCGCGGCAGTTGGGCGCGACCCATGTGGTCAATTTCAAGGACGGCGACGTGGTCGAGCAAATCATGGCGTTGACCGATGGGCGCGGCGTGGATGTGTCCATCGAAGCCTTGGGCACCCAAGGCACGTTCGAGTCTGCTTTGCGGGTGTTACGCCCGGGCGGACGCTTGTCGAGTCTGGGTGTTTACGCGTCGGACCTGCGCATTCCCTACGATGCCTTCGCGGCGGGGCTGGGCGATTACAGCATCGTCAGCACCCTGTGCCCCGGCGGCAAGGAACGCATGCGCCGGTTGATGGCGGTGGTGCAAAGCGGTGGCGTCGATCTGTCGTCGCTGGTGACCCACCACTTCAAACTGGACGATATCGAAGCCGCCTATGAACTGTTCGCGCATCAGCGCGATGGGGTGATGAAGGTGGCGATCACGCCGTAATCAGCAACGCGCCCCGCAACGTTTAAAGGTGCGGGGCGCAGGAATGTCGCTACAGACTCAGGCGATGAATGACTTGGTGGGCATCATCAGGATCGCTGTGGGTTTCAAAGCCCAGTGATCGGGCGAGGTCGCGCATGCCCGTGTTGCTGGCGGAATCCACCGAATACAGATGCTTGAAACCGTTGTGCCGGGCAGCCTTGATCAAATGTTCCATCAGCAACGTGGCCAGGCCCAGGTGCATCCACTCATCGGCGACCGTGACGGCGCATTCACAGTCCTGTTCGCCCGTGGCGGCGTAGCGGCTGATGCCGATCTCGATCAATTCGCCATTTTCGTGAGCCAGTGCGACGTAGGCCGCGCGTTGTTTGTAATCGACGTCCATCAACTGATCAAGCAACGCGGTGCCCGGCTCACTGATCTGCGCAAGAAAGCGCAGGTGTCGGGACTCGGGCGACAAGCGCTTGATGAACGTGTATTCGCGTTCACGATCCTTGGCGGCCAGGGCACGGATCAAGACGTGGCGACCATCCCTGAGCGACTCGATCCAGTATTCACCTAGGTGCGCGGCATAGGCCGGCGCCGCGCGGTCATTGTGGTCTTTGACAGTGAGCATGAGATGAGCCTCCATCGGGGCTGAACGAGCAACGCGCAGGAGAGTGCGCTGAGTCTGTTCTACACCGATGTCAGCCCCGGGAACTGATCTGGATCAGATTCCGACGCGCGGCCACTGTTTTTCAGCGGGCGATGATGCTTCTGTTTCCGCAACAGGCTCAACTCTGCGGCGGTTCGCGGGTGCTGCGTTGCGATGCGGGGCGCGGTTGCCCGTCGGGAATCGACAATGTTGCGCGCAGGCCGCCCTCAGCGCGGTTGACCAAAGTGATCCGCCCGCCCAACTGCGTGGCGATGGTGTTGACGATGGTCAGTCCCAGCCCCGCACCGTGGGCATTGCCGCGACTGTAGAAGCGTTCGAACAAGCGTGCCCGGTCCGTTTCATCAATGCCCGGCCCCTGATCTTCGACGCTCAAGTGATAAAACCCCTCGGACTGGCTGAGCAGCACGGTGATCACGCCGTGTTCGGGGGAGAAGTTCGCAGCATTGGTGATCAGGTTGTTCAGGGCAATGTCGATCGTGCCGGGGCTGGCCATGATGTTGAACGGCTGGGCGCTGTCTTCGAAGGCCAATTCCAGGTGCTTGCTCAGCAACCATGGCGTCAGCTGCACCAGGCTGTTGCGCACGGTTTCGCTGAGGTCGATGGGTTGTAGCGGCGGCGGATTGGGTTTTGGTTCCAGGCGCGCCATGGTCAGCAACTGGTTGACCAGGCGACTGGTGCGGTCGACCCCGGCGATCAGAAATGCCAGCGATTCGCGCCGTTCCTGTTCGGTGCCGGCCTCCTGCAGGTTCTGCGCATGCACCCGCAGAACCGCCAGCGGCGTGCGCATTTCGTGAGCGGCATCGGCGATAAAGCGCCGCTCACGGCCGAGCACTTCCTGAATCTGCGCGAGCATGCGGTTGAGCGCTGCCTGCATCGGTTCCAGCTCACTGGGCAGCGGCGCCAGTTGCAACGGTTCCAGCGAACCGCTGTGACGGGCGCGCAAGGTCTCGGCCATGTTCGCCAAGGGCTTGAGGCCCCAGCCGATGGCCAGCCAGACCATCGCCGCGAGCAGCAGGCTGCCGACCACGTTCGGCCACAGCGTGTGGCGGACGATGCGGTCGACCAGATCGGCGCGCACATCGTCACGCTCACCGACCCAGATGCGCAGGCCGTTCTGTTTGTCTTCAAGGAGAAAGGCGCGCCAGTGCCGATTGTTCAGATCCACCACATCGCTGAAGCCGGGCTGTGTTGGCGGCGCCTTGAAGGACGGTGCGCTGGCGGTGTGCACCAACACATCACCGGCAGGATTCCACACCTGAAAGGCGATTTTGCGTTCGTAAGGATGACCCTCGCCGCGCGGCACCGCTTCGCCCAGCGCCGAGTTGAACGCCTGGTAAAGCTCTGCGTGCTGTTTGCTGGCCAGGGGCATGCGCATCACCCCTTGCAACAAGCGCGCGTTCTGCGCCAATTGTGCGTCGTAGACTTCGGCGATTTCGTGGTTGCTGTCGTGCAGGTTGAAGGTGCTGAGCACCGCGAGGCCGGCCAGCAACAGGCCGATGATCAGGGTCAGCGTGCGGCGGCGGATCGAGGTCATCGACGCTCCTCCACCAGATAACCGACACCGCGAATGGTGCGGATCAGGTCGGTGGAAAACTTCTTGCGCAAGTGATGAATGTGCACTTCGAGGGTGTTGCTTTCGGCTTCTTCGTTCCAGCCGTAAAGCAGTTGCATCAGTTGATCGCGGGTCATCACCCGGCCCGGCGGCGACAGCAGTTCGTGCAGCAACTGATATTCCTTGGGCGTCAGGGCCACCGGTTGGCCCTGATAGCTGACTTGCTGGGTGCCCGGGTTGAGGCTGATGCCGGCATGTTCGATCAACGCCTGGGCGCGCCCGGCACTGCGCCGCAACAAGGCTCGCAGGCGCGCCTTGAGCTCGTCCAGGTCGAACGGTTTGATCAGATAGTCGTCGGCCCCGGCGTCGAGCCCGGCGATGCGGTCTTCAGTAGCGTCGCGGGCAGTCAGAATCAGCACCGGCAGATTCGAACCGCTGTCGCGCAATCGGCGCAGCACTTGCAGGCCGTCCATGCGCGGCAGACCGAGATCCAGCACGGCGACATCGAAGGTTTCACTGAGCAGCGCATGCAACGCACTGCTGCCGTCCTTGAGCCAGTCGACGGTGTAACCCTCGCGGCCCAGCGCCTGATGAATGCCTTCACCCAGCGCGACGTCATCCTCAACCAGTAATAAACGCACGCGGACTCCTGTCAGTCGAGTTTCTTGTTCACGTCCACCAGCAGGGCGGCGATCTCTTTGCGGCGCCCGGCATCGGCACTTTCCCGGCCCGGGCGCGGCGTGGCTTGCTGGGCTTTGAGCAGCACAGCTTTGGCTTCAGCGTAGCGCTTCTGACGGTAGAGGTGGTCGCCCCAGAAGTACAGGCTGTCGATGCCGTTGGGGTTGAGTTGCAAGGCTTGCTTGAGCAGTTGCTCGGCCTTGTCGCTGTCGCCGAAGCCGATGGGCCAGCCCGGCACGCGGTCATACAGCGCGGCGAGGCTGGTGTAGGCCGAGCCTTGCAGGGCTTTGGGGTCGAGGGTCAGGGATTTTTCCAGATCGGCCTTGGCGTCCTTGGCTTTGCCCAAGGCACCGAGACCGCCCTCGGCACCGGCCCAACTGCTAGTGACGATGCCTTTCCAGATCCACGCTTCGGCCACCGCCGGGCGCTGCGTGGTGAACGCGTTGGCCTCGCTGGCCAATTGTTCGAACGCGGCGGCGCGCTGTTTTTCCGCCACTTCATATTGGATGTGCGCCCAGCTCTGCTGGATGCCCTCGAGACGTTGCTGGTCGGCCGGTTCCAGCGCCCAGACGCTTTGACTCAGGGCGGCGAGCAACAGGCATGCGGATAGTTTTTTCATGGCTTTGGCGACTCGTGGTCAGGTTTTTCACTGAGGCGGCGGATCAGCGGCAACTGCTTGCGCAGGCCTCGATCCACCAGATGCGGGAGCAGATTGTTCAGGCGGACGAAGAAGCGTTCCGGCCAGCCCAGGTAGAGGTCGCGACGATCACCGGCAATCGCATGGATCACCGCCGAGGCCACGGTTTGCGGATCGTCGACGTTGGCCTTGAGTGCGTCGTTCAATGCTTGCGCGGCGGCGCTGTTCATCGAGGTGCGCGTGGCGCGCGGCGCGACGTACAGCACGCTGACGCGGGTGTCGGCGAGCTCCCGGCGCAGTGCCTCTGAGAACCCGCGCAAAGCGAATTTGCTCGCGCAGTAACTGGCGTAACCCGGGTAGCCGATCGAGCCATAGGTCGAGCCGACGTTGACCACCATAGCGCTGTCAGCCTGCTTGAGCAGCGGCAACAGCAGTTTGGTCAGGCACATCGGCGCACTGATATTCACCGCCAGCATCGCGTTGATGTCGCTGTCATCGAGCTGTTCGAGCATGGCGAAGTGATTGACCCCGGCGGCGTTGATCAGCAGGTTGATGCCGCCGATGGCTTCGGCGGCGACCAGCACTTTGCGCCGGTCGCTGAGGAAGGTCAGGTCGGCGCCGACCCAGCACAACGACTCGGGGTAGCGCTTGAGCAACGGCAGCAGTGCTTCCTGATGCCGCGCCACCGCGAGCACATGGGCACCGGCGGCGCACAAGGTTTCGGCGATGGCCAGACCGATGCCGCCACTGGCGCCGGTCAACACCACCCGCGCATCACGCAGTTGCATGTTGAGCCTCCGCGTCACGCGGCAAGCCACGGAACATGTCGGTGTACAGGCGATAGACGACTTTCGAGGCATGGATCACGGCGGCTTGATCCTCCGGATCTTCGAGCTGATTCATCAGCCGCCGATAGGTTTGCATATGCTCGATGTCGAGCGAACCGTGGGAACTCAGGTAACTGAACGCCGTTTCCGGCAACGCCAGACGCTCGCGAATGCTGCCCGCCGCGTGGGTGGCCAGGGCGATGCTGGTGCCTTCGAGCACATTGACCATGCCGAACAGACCGACCGGATTGCCCCGGGCGATCAGGTCGTAAAGGAAGCTGACCATCAACTCGATCGACAACGACGGCTGACCGTCGCGCACCGCATCACGATCACCGCCACATGCAGCGATATCGTTGAGAACCCAGTGCTCGTGGCCGTATTCGTCCTCGATGTACTCGGCCACCGCCTTGCGCAGCCATTCCAGACGCGTCGGCAGGCGTGCACCGCAGGCCATCATCAACGGTACGGTGTGGCGCACGTGGTAATACGCCTGCGCGAGAAACGCCCGATAGCTGTCGAGGCTGACCTTGCCTTGCAGGGCATCGACGATGATCGGCAGGTTGAACAGTTCGTGGCGTTCCTGTTGCGTGGCTTCTTGCAGGGTGTCAAAAAAACTCATGATGCGGACTCCTCGGAAACAGCGGATTCGATCAATTGGCCGTGGTACTGCGCGACGATGGCGTCGCGGCGCGGGCGGCCATTGGCGGTGAGCAAGCCATTGGCGGCGCTGAAGGGTTGCGGCAGGCGCGTCCACTGATGCACCTGGGCGTAATCGGGCAAAGTCTCGTTGGCTTCGGCGACGGCAGCGGCCAGTTCGGCGTCGGTGCAGTCCGGGCGATGCGGCCAGAGCAGGGCGTGATTGCGCGGCAAGGCCTCGCCGTAAACGAACGCCTGGGCGATGTGGCGGCGCTGGGTCAGCTCGGACTCGACCCATTCCGGGTTGACGTTGCGCCCGAAACTGGTGACGAACTGGTGCTTCTTGCGGCCCTTGAGATAGAGAAAACCTTCCGGGTCGAACTCGCCCAGATCGCCGCTCGGCCACCATTCCTCGGCGTACGGCGCGTCGCCCAGATAACCGAGCAGCGTCGAGCCCTTGATCAGCACTTCACCGTCCTCGGCCAGCCGCACTTCAACATGCGGCAGCGGTCGGCCGACGCTGCCGGGGCGGCGCGCACCGGGGCGATTGAGGCACACCACCGAAGCGCATTCGGACAAGCCGTAACCTTCATAAACCGGCAGCCCGACCCGTTGTGCACGGTGCAGCAGATCCTCCGAGACCCGCGCACCACCGACAGCGGCAAAGCGCAGGGTTTGCGGGTCGAAGGCTTTCTGTTCAGCGGCACTGACCAGTAACAGCAACAGCTGCGGCACCAGGATCAGACTCTCCGGCGCACGGCTGGCCAGATAACCGAGCAGACGCGGAATCTCGACGCCACTGGCGCCTTGAATGCCGAGGGTTTTCTGGCTCGGCAAACTCAACATGGCGCCGGCATACAGCGCGGCGTAGCAGCCGAGGTTCTCCAGCAGGATCGCCAACGGCAACAGCGCCAGATGATGCTGCGGGCCGGTGGCTTCGCTGGCCTGATCCAGCTCCCGTGCCACCCGCAACAGGCTGTCGGCGCTCAGGCACACACCTTTCGGCGTACCGGTGGTGCCGGAAGTGAAGGTGAGTTTCGCGGTGCCGACCGGCATACGACTGGGGCCACTGAACGCGCGGCACCAGAACTCGCCACGTTGTTCATAGCCGGCCGCGAGCAGTTCTGCGTCCAATTCTGGCTCGGCGATCACCCGTTCGGCCTGGCTCTGTTCCAGACAATGGGTGCGCTGCGCCGCAGTGAAAAACGGCGGCAGCGTCACGCAGGTCAGGCCTTCGAACAGCACAGCCAGATCCCAGAGCATCGCGTCGACGCCATTGTCCAACGCCAGCGCAATCACCTGCGCCTGCTCGTCGCGCAAACGCTCCTGGCGATACAACACCTCGGCGTACAGCGTGGCGTAATCGAGTTTCAGCGTGTCGCCCCAAAGGGCCGTCGCGTTGTCATTGCGCCGGGCATGGTCGCGCAGGGTTTCCTGGAAGCGTTGAAGTTCAAGCGACATGACAGGCTCCTTCAATCGAACCCGGTAATCCCAGGCGGGCAAACAGGCCGATATTGCGCAAATGGACGAACCCGGCGCGGATGTTGCCGACGTGCACCCAAGGTTTACTTTCGTAATAACTGCCCCAGTGTTGACGCTCGTCACCCAATCGTTCCGGGTCAGCGGCGCACAATGTCACTGGCTTCAGGCCCAGGCGATGGAAGCTGTTGACCAGGCCGATGTTGCCGGTGAACGTCACCCATTCCAGGCCGCCCATGGCCAGCAGGTAGGTGATGGCGATGATGCTCAGGCGCGCGCTGCCGGTGTCGCTGGCGGCGAGGTTGCCGACTTCGACGATGGCGCTGCGCTCGACCGCACGATCCGCCGCCGCGCTGATTAGCGGCTCGATCGGCTCATCCAGATAGCGCTCAAGGAACAATGATTCCAGATGCGCGCGACGCACCCCGGCCACGGCGCACAACTCGCCATCGCCGTTGTGCATGCCGAATAGCTCGGGCATGAAATGGCGGATGTCGGCGCCGTGGGCCTTGCGAAAGCGTTGCTGGATAAAGCTTTCAAACGTCGCTCGCAGAGTGTCGTCGGGCAGCGCGCCGGTCAGGGTCATCTGCCGTGTTTCGGCTTGGCCGAAGCGCAGAGGCAGGGGGATGTTCCAGTCAAAATCGGGCATGGGCAGAACGCCTCCCTCAATAGGTTTGAGGCGAGTATCGGAGGCATTTCTTAACGAAGTCTGAAGGTGAAAAAAGGTTAACGTGAGGGTCTGTCTTCAGACTCTCTTAAGACTGGGCGGGCAGGGTAACGCCGTCGGTTCGCCCAACAACCGGAGCGAGGCGGTCGAACGAATCGGCCGTCACTCACGACAATCACGAGGCACAGCTTATGTCCCGCGACATCGCCGTAACCCGTTACGGAAAACTCTCAATCACCCTGCACTGGCTGATGCTGGCGCTGTTCGTCGGCGTCTACGCGTGCGTCGAAATCAAGGGCTACCTGCCCAAGGGCAGCGAAGCACGCGGCTTGCTGATGGGCTTCCACGGCCTGTTCGGCGCGAGCATCTTCGCCCTCGTGTGGATCCGTCTGCTCGGCCGCCTCACGCCACGCCCACCGATCACGCCCAAACCCCCTGCGTGGCAGACCGGCATCGCGCACCTGACACACCTGGCGCTGTACGGCCTGATGATCGCCACCCCGATCCTCGCCTGGCTGATGCTCGCCGCCGCCGACAAACCGTTCCCGTACTTCGGCTTCCACGTCCCGGCACCCGTGGCCATCGACCCGGACTTCGGCAAGCAACTGAAGTACTGGCATGAACTGATTGGCAGCACCGGCTACTGGCTGATCGGGCTGCACGCGCTGGCGGGGTTGTTCCACCATTATTGGGTGCGGGATAACACCCTCGTGCGGATGCTGCCGGGCCGCACCGAATTACCCTGATCCACTACAACCCCTGTGGGAGCGAGCCTGCTCGCGAAAACGGTGTGTCAGCCTATGATGATGTCGGCTGACACGGCCCCTTCGCGAGCAGGCCCGCTCCCACAGTTTTTTCTGGTGTGTTCGAGTAACCGACACTTCAGGTTTTCCGCCTGCCTGCCGATGAAATCTGCACGATTTCAACGGATGCCATTCATGAACAAGGTTGTTGCTGTACTGGCGCTTACTGCCCTCGTTGCAGGCTGCAAGAGCACTCCACCCAATCCTCAGG
The DNA here is from genome assembly GCF_054070155.1 of Pseudomonas sp. SDT291_1_S447. NCBI lineage: Bacteria > Pseudomonadati > Pseudomonadota > Gammaproteobacteria > Pseudomonadales > Pseudomonadaceae > Pseudomonas > Pseudomonas sp. SDT291_1_S447. The sequence goes on along the minus strand of NZ_JBSVXS010000033.1, from coordinate 22,151 downwards.
AAGAAAGCCTCATCGGCACCCGCTGCATGGTGTTCTCGAGTGTGAAAGACCTTTCCGCTGAACACCTCGACTATGTTCGCGAAGCCAGCAGCAACGGCAACCTCAAGTGCAAGATTGCGCTTGGCGTGTTGTATGAGTTTGGTCGTGGCGGCTTATCACCAGATGTGCGCAAGGCCCGGGCCCTTTATGAGTCTGTCGCTGTCGTGGATGGCGCCGGGTATGAGCAACTGGCACGCATGGCCGATGAGGGCAGCGGTCAGGCGCCCGATGCTGTCGAAGCGCGACGGCTTTATCAATTGGCGCTCGCGCATCGTCAGAGTACCTACAGCGAGTTCGCGCTGGCACGGTTGATGGAAGAAGGTCGAGGTGGCCCACAGGATCTGTCCGGTGCGCTGACGCATTACCTCAATGCCACTCAGCGCATCGATGACGAGGCATGGGCCAGCGTGCAGCGGGTCCGCGCCCAGGTGTTGACGCTGACCACCGAGCAGACACAGCGCTACAACGAAAAATGGTACGACGGCGTCGGCAACAGCCTCGCAGCAGCGATACACGATACCGAGTTGCTGTTGAACAGACAGATCAAACCCGGCACCGCGAGTAAACCCGTCACGCTGGAGGCGAAAGGCAAACCCGGTTCGCTGGTGCCGCACATCACCTTGGTCGAAAGCTCCGGCAACAACGACGTGGACCAAGCGGTGGTCAAGGCCCTCAGCGAATACCGTTACCCGGCGCAGCCGATTTTGAAGGCCGGGCAGGAGTCCTGGTCATCAGAGTTTCCGGTCAAGGTCGGAGTGAACTGAACTGGCCGGGCCACTTGCCGGAACAGTCTCTCGCGTCCACTCTATGACCTGCCGACAAGGAGCGTCCGCCGACCCTCCGTCGTGACCACAGGGAGCTTGCAGCATGAGCGAAGACAACAAGGTAAAAGGCCCGGCGTCGTACTTCCCCTCCATCGAGAAAAAATACGGCCAGCCCATCGATCACTGGCTGAGCCTGCTCGCTGGCATCACCGACAAGAAACACATGGAACTGGTGGCGTGGCTCAAGCAGGAACACGGCATGGGCCACGGTCATGCCAACGCCTTGGTTGCGCATCATCTGGCGGATAAAAAGTGAGGGCAGGGCAGCGATGAATTTCTCCCACCGGCCAGTGACGGCTGACGACGTCAACACCCTCTGCAGCTTTCCCCAAGGCGAACAAGAGCTGTTCTTCATGTTCCCGAAAGCAAACTTCCCGCTAACGGAAGAGCAGATGCACAGCGCAATCAGCCAACGCTTCGACTCCACGGCTTTTCTGGCCAACGGCGAGTTCGTTGGCTTCGCCAATTTCTACCGCGCTGAGCACGATGGCATCTGCTGCATCGGCAACGTCATCGTCGCGCCCTACGCCCGTGGGCAAGGTGTGGCGCGGTACATTGTCGAAACCATGACCGCGCTGGGTTTCGAAAAATACCAGGCCAAGGAAGTGCAACTGTCCTGTTTCAACGAAAACACCGCAGGCCTGCTGCTCTACCCGAAACTTGGCTTCGTGCCGTTTTCCATCGAAGAGCGCCCGGCGCCGGGTGGCAAACGTTCAGCGCTGATCAACATGACGCGGATCAGAGGCGCAGCGAATGCCACTCACCTTCCATAAGATGCACGCCAACGGCGATGACTTCGTCGTGATCGACACACGCAACGTCACCAACCGCGTCACCGATCAACTCGCCCGGCGCCTGGGTGATCGTCATCGCGGCATCGGTTTCAACCAACTCGCCGTGGTCCTCGATTGCGCAGACGCCGATGCGCGCGTGGAATTCTGGAACGCCGACGGCTCAGCGCTCGACGTGTGCGGCAGCGCCACCCGTGGCGTGGCGGACAGGTTGATGCGCGAAGCCAGCCGAACATCGATCACCCTGCGCACAAACCGTGGCCTGCTCACCTGCGAACGCACGCCCAGCGGATTGATCGCGGTCGACATGGGCGAACCGTTGTTCGACTGGCAAGACATCCCTCTGGCGCAAGAACACGACACGCTATTTCTACCGCTCGCCGGCGCTCCAACCGCGTGCAACATGGGCAATCCGCACTGCACCTATTTCGTCGACGACCTCAGTTCCGTCGATATCGCCGCCCTCGGCCCAAGCCTAGAAACCCACCCATTGTTTCCACACAAAACCAACGTCCACTTCGTGCAAATCATCGACCGCCAACACATCCGCCTGCGCATCTGGGAGCGCAACGGTGCCATCCCGCTCGGCTCCGGCTCATGCTCATGTGGCGCGGCCGTCAACGGCATCCGCCGAGGCCTGCTCGACCACACCGTCAACGTCGAATGCGACGGCGGCCCCGTCACCGTTCACTGGAATGGCTCAGGCTCCGTAACCCTGAGCGGCCCGGTAGAGTCGAGCTTCACCGGCACAATCCCAGACACCCAACTCGACCTCAAGTGAACACAATCCCCTGTAGGAGTGAGCCTGCTCGCGAAGTCGCCCATCCAGTCACCCCATCAACCACTGAGCGAAATAAACAGTAAAAACCACCACTGTTTAAACGAAGCCTCAAGTAACCACCGAAACCCTACAACGCCTTGCGCCGTTACCTACGACTAAGCCAGAATCCGCCGGCTTGTGCGTCTAGGTCGCGGGTTCTATCGTCTGTCGGTCACTGAAAAACAGTGATCGGGTTTGGTAGCCCAGAGTTTTCGTAGATTGCTTAAGCATCATGATTCGCAGTGTCTGTTCGACACGGCTTTTATGGTGGTCATGCACAGGGCGTCTTCGGGCGCGCCGGTTTTCTACGTCCCGGTCTACCAACCTGCGCATGGCCGCCACCCTCGTTTGGTAGCGAGAGTGATGGCTCCTTTTTTGACGTAGGAGCTTCATCAATGATCAAACCAACACCCAACCCACCAGAAACCGACCCCACATCCCCCTACGAATCCCCCGATTCCAAGCGATTCCACGAAGCCGCCGAACGCGCCCTCGACCACTACCTCAAACCCGCCAGCCAAATCATGGCCAGCACCCAACAACCTGAACGCATGTACCTCGCCAACCCGAAGTACAACAGCGAATCCCTGCTCGCCAACGCCAGCGAAACCCTCGGCTCCGCCAGCGAAATGCTCCTCAACTTCGCCGCCATGCTCGACACCCCGCACCGCAAAACCGCACTGGGCATCGCCCAGGTCGTGATGCTCGGCGAAATCGCCGTCAATCAAGCGCTGGATAACGTCGAAATCGCCAGCTAACCCCCACCCCGACGAGGGGAAACCCTCGTCGAACCCCGCTGTCACACCCTGGCTGGCACACGGCCACGGCTTGCGCCCCCCAGCCACGGCTGTCAACCTTCGGGCCGTTCTCAAGGATCAGAACCAGGAATCACGGATGAGTGGCTACGTACCCAACCCCCCGAAAAACTACCGCTACGAAGAAGCCAAACCCGTCGATATTCACGCCCAGCGTTGGGCGGAATATGAGAAACACGGGAAAGAACCTGCGCGCGAACCTGAGAAAATCGGGATCGCGTTGAGGATTGGGGTTTTCTTTGATGGCACTGGGAATAATGCGAATAACACGGCGGCGGGATTGCTGTGTGGGGCGCAGCATCCGATTGCGCCGGAAGATATTCCTGCTAGTTGTCAGCCTTACATGAGCGATCCGGATAGCAGTTACGGCAACGATGTCAGCAATGTAAAAAGGCTGAGCGACTTGTATGACGCAGTACCTGACGCAGTAGGAGAGGGGCCGCTGAAGCGAACCTCCCGCGTCGTCTATATCGAGGGTATTGGCACCCGCTCCGGAGAAGAAGACAGTAAGTTCGGCTCTGGCACCGGACGCGGTGAAACAGGTGTTGCTGGTCGAGTCGAGTCCTCATTTCCAGTCATTCAACAAGCTATCAGCCGAGTCTTGATCGATAACCCCGGCAGTGAAATTGCTTCCCTGACGTTCGATACGTTTGGCTTCAGTCGTGGCGCCGCCGCAGCTCGACATTTTGCCAATGAGATCGTCCGCACCAGTCGTGGCCCTCTTGGCACCGTGCTGAGAAACCTGCCCAGAGCCTTCAGTCCTAAATTCAACGACCAGTATAAAAGTGATATCAACATGGGGTTTATCGGCTTGTTCGATACCGTCCCATCGATTGCGGGTTGGTCGAATCTTGGCAATATCAAAAGCGCTGTAGCGACCGGGGTCAAACTCTATCTCGATCGTCGTTTTTTTACCGATGTCGTCCAGTTGTCTGCCCGTGATGAATGCCGCGCCAACTTCGCACTCAGTCGCGTCAAAGCGGATCACTTGGAGATAACCTTGCCGGGTGTGCATTCGGATATCGGCGGAGGCTATCTGGAGGAGGCGCAGGAATGTGTGCTTGTAAGTCCCATGCAAACACTGATCGTGCCTTTGAATACTGATGTCACGGCTACCTCGATCTACCGCGATGCCGTCAATGCCAAGGCCCAATGGTTAGCCAAAGGTTGGCCTGCGGAAATGCTTGAGATCGTAACGCCCGATGCATTGCTGATGCCGAACAGCCCGCAAGATCGACTCAGTCCCAATGTGAAGCGTGTGTACGCCGCTCTGCAGCTTAAACGCCCGGTGAGTGGCATGTTGTCGAGGGTCTACCTGCGAGTGATGCACCGCTTGGCAAAAGAAAAGGGCGCTCGATTCAACGACATTCCAGATACACCTGATCTGGCCATTCCTGAAGAGCTGCAACCCCTGTGCGATAGATTCTTGGCGGGGGACTACAGCGTCACAGCGCAAGAAGATGAATTGCTGAAATTGAAGTACATTCACACCTCCGCCAACTGGAACCATCCGCTTGGCCGAAAAGATGGTAGCGGGATCAACGCGGTGTACATCAACGCCCCCACGGAAGACTCAATCCGCGTGCAACATCCTCATGTACCTGACTGGACGCTTTGGTAATGAAAGTTCTTGTGACCCTGATGTGCGCGCTATTCATGACTGCCTGCCAATCTGCTGATCCGCTATCGGCGAAGAACGACCCCAAATCCGAATCTTGGGAGCTTGCGTTCACCGAGCCCTATTACATGAAGGTGTGGGTTGAGGACAGCGCGGTTGAAGACATCAACGGTAAGTTGTTCAAGCGCACAGGGTCAGGGACCGCCGCAGGCGGGGAGCCTGAGGACGGAAAAGAATCCGCTCGGGGCTGGCACGCAGTAGGTGGTGCAGCAAAAGCCGTGATTGGCGCTGATCTTCCGAAGCGCATTTACGTGCGTTGGCAATCAATTGTCGAGCCACAGACATATCAGGTTTGGGTTGATGTGCCCGAAGAGGCGAGGAACCTGATGGTGACGTCGGTTAATCAGCGGTGTCCGGAAGCTCCGGAACAGCAGGCTAGCTACAGCGCGTCTATCTATTTGGGTCTGGCTCCTAGAGGCGTTGTGCAGGTTTTTGTCAGAGACTCTTGCCACCGTCCTGTCAAGGTGGCCAGAGCTCAGGCGGAGATCGATCCGCTGGGGCCCAGTCAGGGGAAGAATCAAGGGCGCTACGCATATCCCATCAGCGAAAAGTCCAAACGTTACATCGAAAAGTACGGCATTCCGTACGAGAGTTGGTGAGTAGCGTTCTTTTGACCTACAACCTCGCCTTTAATGAAGCGCTTCACGAGGCTGTTCCCTTACGCTATCTGAGTGTCGCATTGCGTTTGGTTGGCGCTAGTCGGATCACGGAAATTTATTTTGAGAATTGAAAAAACTACACGCTTCGATGATGTCGACCACGACGCGGGATATGAGTGCCGTGGTTTCAACTACGTGATTCGGAATGAAATGGATGAGTTTCACGTCAGAACCTACGATGGTGACCTCGGTAAGGCAACGGTAGTACGTCCGACTTCCATGTATAAAAACTGCAACCTCAGAATGCTTGTTGATTTTTTACAATCCGAACTTGGTACATCCTCGATCTCCGTCTATAAGACGGAGGTGGGGGCCTATGAAGAGCTAGATCTCAACGAAGTGATGTTCAAAAAATAAATCTGTCTCGCTTTTTCTACATCAATGTACCCACGGAGGATGGCATTCGCGTGCAGCATCCTCACGTAGCTGATTGGAAGCTTTGGTAATGAGAATACTTGTAGCTCTATTAAGCGTTTTAGCCTTCACAGGCTGTCACGCAACAAGCTCCAATTCAGGTGAAAGCGATCCCAAATACCCGTGGTGGGAGCTGGCCTTCATCAAACCTAATTTCATGAACGTGTGGGTTGAAGACAGCTCCGTGGAAGACATTGACGGTAAGACCTTTATGCGAGCCGGGGGAGGGAACGCCAGCGGTGCAGAGCCGAATGACGAGAAAGAATCTGCGCGTGGTTGGATTGGTGTTGGAGGTACAGGCAAGCCGGTTATTGGTGCAGGACTACCTAAGCGGATTTTAGTCCGCTGGCAATCGATACCAGAGCAAAAAACTTACCGGGCATGGGTAGATATCCCTGAAGAAGCCAGGCAGGTGATGGTGACATCTACCCATCAGCGCTGCCCGGAAACCCCCGAGAAAACAGCACGCTTCATGGCCTCCGTCTATTTGGGACTCGCCCCGGGTGGTGTGGTGCAAGTGTGGGTAAGAGATTTATGCCGGCGGCCAGTTAAAGTCGCTCGTGCCCAGGCTGAGTTGGAGCCGCTGGGGCCCGAGTTGGGTAAGAATGGTGGTCAATATGCTTATCCCGTGAGTGAGAAGGCCAAGCGGTATATCGACAAGTACGGCATTCCCTATGGGAGTTGGTAATCGTCACTCGATGAAACAACTGATAACGATGCTTGTTGCTTTGTTAATTACCGGTTGCCAGTCAACTGATCCGCTTTCCACAAAAAATGATCCTAGGTCTCCATGGTGGGAACTCGCGTTCACCGAACCTCATTACATGAAGGTTTGGGTCGAGGACACCGCAGTGGAAGACATCAAGGGAGAGACATTCTTGCGCACTGGCGGAGGATCCGCCTCAGGCGGTCAACCGGAAGACGGCACAGACTCTGCCCGTGGTTGGCATGGCGTGGGAAGCACAGGAAAAGCTGTTGTTGGTGCTGATCTTCCCAAACGGATCTATGTCCGTTGGCAATCCATTGCTGAACCGCAAACGTATAAGGTCTGGGTCGACATTCCAGAGGAAGCCAGACAACTCATGCTTGAGTCCGTCAACCAGCGCTGTGCAAAAACACCTGAACAAAAGGGGCGTTACAACGCGTCTATCCACTTGGGCCTGGCGCCCGGTGGTGTTGTGCAAATCTGGGTCAGGGACTCATGCCACCATCCTGTCAAAGTCGCCAAAGCACAGGCGGAAATCGAACCGCTAGGGCCTAGTCAAGGCAAGAACCAAGGGCGTTACGCGTATCCTGTCAGCGAAAAGTCCAAGCGGTATATCGAGAAATTTGGCATTCCGTATGGCAGTTGGTAAAAACGTCATCAATTAAAGGTAAATGGGGCGGACCATATTTAATGTTTGTCTATTCCTTATATTCTCCTTTTGGCCACTGAGTAGTCGGTGGAGAAAATCAGGGTAAAATTACGTCAGTATTATCGCAGTCTTGCCCTGATTGTTTCAAAAGCCTTGGCTCAGTTTTTTGTAGTGGCTACTCGATGGTTGTGAGATTGTCTAATACTAAATAGTCGAGTATGGCGGAAGCCCCTCTATTGATGTATTTACTCATCGCATCATCAGGTTCAACGTATTTTAGTCCGGCATGTCGAAAATCTTTCGGAGGAGAAATATGGTTGTCCTGGTATTTTTCTCGAAAGGCGCAATAAAAAGATACATCGGGTATGAGTTTTTCAAATGCAGTTGATAGATCCAGCGAAAGAGCATGAGGTCGATGTTCGTCATATAGGATGCAGAGAGCGTTGATCCCCGCGCGTGAATATGAGGTTCCTCGCGCGACAAGTTTTATTGCAGTCTCTTTTGTTACGACTTCCCCTGCATGTCTAATTATTTCGTAAATCTGTTGTGTAACTAACTCTCCTTCGTGGGTGCCTCTGAGTGTGTCTCCGAGTTTAATAGCTTCTTCTATAAGGGTATTTAATCCAGTAGTTCCGGCGTATGAGGAAGAGATATTCACCAGCGGTTGTACCGCTTCAGCTATTGTGGGTTTGTTCGCGGCTTTTGCGCATCGAATTGCGTCGTATAAAGTCAGGGTCAACTGAGTTTGCCCCTCCCAGCGTGCGATAGACTTGAGTTCTGCGCATAGACCTGCTTGGATGGTTTGCCCCACTGGTACCCATGCTGTCCAACTTCTTCTATTCTCGGCCATAGGGTCGAGTTTTGTTCGTTGTTCAAGTAACCACTCTTGGAGCCAGATGTACCACGCTTGCTTCGTCTCAAGACAAACTAATACAAGTATAACGGGGTACCGGCAGGCGTCTGCATAGCGAAGGTATTTACGACTGATTGTTAATTTTACAAGGCCTTCTTTTTGTGTGTGTTTCTCCACTGATTTGACTTGAACCTTTAGTATTTCGCCCTCCACGTAATTTTCGTGTAATTCGAACTCCATATCAATTCCGTAGTCCTCGCCGAGGTCTCGCGATAGCCAATGTGGATTTTCCTCAATATGTGAGTACAACCATTTGTGGCCCCTGGCTCCGATTTTCTGAGAGATTGCTCGTTTTGACATATGCAAGTCCAGTTTTGTAGTTAAAGTGATGGATTTTAAGTGATTGGTTTGGTTTTCGTATTTTTATGAAGTAAGTTAACGGTGATGGTTAGTGTTATTAATGCTGGGGTTGTTGTGTTAAGTGGTCATTGGAGGTTTTGATCTGATTCGGATGGAATGAGGTGGATGTAGGTTGAATGTCGGAGCTAGTTCGCTGTGAAAATTCACGATTGTCCAAGGGTTTCTTAGTGTTGCTACTAAATTTTGTTTGGGTTTAAGTCGCGATGATGTTGAATCGAGGGGGGCTGATTTATTTTCTAGAAATAATTCAGTCCCCTTTTTAGTGATTCTCTTCCCCCTGTCGCAGTTTTCGGTGTGCTCATCACCTAAGACTAACGCTAGTCAACGTTAACTCTGCCAAATTTTCATCTGGCAAACTTACGGTTGTGTGAGGAAAAATTATTCATGCCCTTTTTTGCTAAAGCTATTTTGGAGTAGGGATTTTTTCAATTAGCATCTTTGCTAGCTCCTGAATATTTATTGGGTAATTGTCGGTGGAGGCGCTTCCAGCTTCTTGCATCCCGAAAATCTTAGAGGCGACCTCTGATTTGATTTTGTTCTGTTCTTCGCTTGGCAAAGTTGCGATATAAGGCGTTATTGCGCGCAAGTCCAGCGATATCCGCCTATTAACATGTTCTTGGCTTCTATGCTTAGCAGACTCGCGCGCAAGATATGCAGCTGGTACTGAAAGAGCGATCGCGGTGACCACTCTAAAAATTGCTTGCTTCCAATCTAGGCCTCCGCTGATAGACTCATATAGTGCGAAGCACAGTATTATGCCTGTCATGCCCATGCATGCTAAAGACCATCCCCTCAAAGTGTTGGCGGCCTTGCCCTCTGTTTCTGCCGTATTTGCATAGTCTACTAGCAGTACCTTAGAGGCGGTTTGCCCAAGAAGCCCGTCAATCTGAGTGTTTACTTCGTTACTACGCTGCTCCGCATCTTCTGAAATTTTCGCGGCTTTCCCAGCTTCTTTAATCATTTGATCTTGAAGTCCTGAAATTTCAGATTTCAAGTGCTCGATGTTGCTACGAAGCGCAGAAACTTCATCCTGAGATTTTTGTGAATACTCAAAACTTTTCCTTTTGAGGTCTTCAATTTCCTCAGCTCCCTTTGTAATATCTCTCTCAAAGGTTTCAATTTCCGATCGAAGCCTCGCTTGCAATTCGATAATGTTTTTTTCATGACTTGTAATTGATTCATTGCTTCTTACTGGAGTTTCTAGTGGGTTTTGCTCTACAGAAAGAACATAGGGGGCAGTAAATTCTTCGCCAGAATCAATGACGTCACGAAAGCTGTTAGCTGCGCTTTGTAACAGCTTGGCAGCTTGCAAAATCTCTATATTTACGTTTCGTCTATTACCAATACTTGTGCCTAGGGCTTGCGCGTGTACCGCTGCGCCGCTCGCACTTGTGATTGCCGCCTCCACGTCTATGGACGAGGCGGTAGTGCGCATATTGAAGTTCTTATAGTTTATTTCGAAATTTTTTATTGCTTCGCGTTCGGCTCTAGTCAACGGGCTTTCGCCTATTTTTTTCAAAAGATCCTGTATTAGCTCAAGAATGCGGCCGAGGTTCCGCTTGCAGATATCTACTGGGTTCTCCATTTCACTTCCTTGATGATCAATAAGTCGATAAATGATATTTTAATTTAAAGAGTATAAGCCACGTGAGACAAGATTTTCCGGAGCGGCGGCTTGCTTCGGTAGCATCAATTAAATTTCATTCGAGTGTCCGCTCCTAGCCGAAAGTCACCCCATCCGTAATTCCCTATTGCTCCGAGTAAAGCCATCCAAACGCGGCCTCATCAAGCAACGATGTCAAACGCAGCACTACCCAACACCTCCCCATTAACCATAACCCGCACCCCATGCCGTCCCAAAAAATGCTTCCGCGTCGTAAAGTCCCTAATCACCTGCCGCCTCCCCACAACCACACTCTCAAACCCCAACAAAACCACCGTCTTCAACTTAAAAACCTTCCCCGAAACCCCGCCATTCGCCTTCACATAGTCAATCGCATAATCAATCACCAACCGCTGCTCATGCGCCACCGTCGACTTCACCACAAACGACAACGTAATCGCTTCCCCCAACCGCACCACCGCCGGCTCAACCCGCACATCCAACAACTCAACCTCAGCCTTCGCCCCGGCACCAATCACCGTCAGCGCCCGCAAGTCCCCCTGCTTAATCAAACTCCGCAACGCATGCTTCGCAATCCACGCCGTGTGCTTGTTCTCCAACGACCAACCTTCAATCGTGTCCAACACCCACTTCGGATGCACTTTCGTCACATCATTCAAATGATTCGCCACAGACTTGCGTACATACAAACTCTCATCCGCCTTCAACCGATCCAGTATCCCGGCGGCCAACTGCGGATCCGCCTGCACCGCGTCCAACCGAAACGACCAAGGCAGGCGAGGGCGGCTGCCTTCGCTGGCGAGTCGTCGGACGTGGTGGTTCTCATCGCGGGTCCAGTCGTGCATCCGTTCCAGCGAGCGCTTCAGGTCGCTTCGCAGAAAGTGGCGGATGGCGAATTCGGAGGAGCCGAAGGTGGTGAAGTACTTGAGGGCGTCCATGGAGGTGTCGAACGCATGCCCGCCGTAGCTAGCGACGTAGTGCGGCAAACACATGCTGACGAATCCGCTGTTCAGCCTTGGCGCGAGTTCGAAAAGCACTTCTAGGGAATCTTGGTAATCCAGCGGCAACACGGCGTGCAGGCTTTCGCTGACACGCGCCATGCGTTGCATCACTGATAATTCGGCGAGTCCGTCCTGGGCGTGTTTGAGAAACGCTTTGGCCTTGAACGCCGGGTACACGGCGCTCATTTCGCTGGCGATGTGTTGCAAGCGCTCGGCGTTGAAGATTTCCTTTAACGCCGGGGCGGCGGTGTCGGTGGTGCTCATGGTCAGGTCATCGGTGTGCTGACGAACGCTTCGAGGGTTTCGGCGTAGGCGGTGTATTGGGCGACGTGCGGGTAGCGGCGGGTGTCGATCTGGTCGGGGACGACGAGGTCGGTGAAGCTCCAGGCGACGGCGAGGCTGATGCCGGCCTGGGTGAGGGTGCCGTCGGTGGGCAGGCCGGTTTTTTCCAGTTCTTGCTCGAGGGCGGTGAACGCCGCGGCGAGTTGGCCTTCGACGCGTTCGACCCACGGCTGGTATTGAATGTCGGCCGGGCGCAGGTTGCGTTCGTAATAAAGCTGCACGGCTTTTTCGCAGGCGGCGAGGCTGAGGCCGATCAGGCGCAGGGCCTGGGCGCGTTGTTTCAGGTCGGTTGGCAGCAGGCTTTTGCCGGAACTGGCTTCGAGGTAGTCGAGGATGAGCGTCGAGTCCATCAGGACCACGCCGTCGTCGAGGATCAGCGTGGGGGCTTTGACCACCGGGTTGATCTGCTGGAATTGCTCGAAGTGGCGGAACACCGAGACCGACTCGTGTTCGAGGTCGATCCCCAAGCGTTTGGCGGAGATCGCCACGCGGCGCACGTAAGGGGAGTCCAGCATGCCGATCAGTTTCATGACGCGTTCCTTCAAGTCAAACCGGTGGGAAGGCATAACCTAGCCGACGTTGAGGCAATTGTCAGTCGTCGAAGCCGGGTTGTTCGTGAATCTCATCAACATTCAGTTCCAGCCGATACGCCACCGCGACAAACAACGCCTGGCACAAACACAACGTCGCACTCAGCGAGCGAAAGGCTAGGGCGCTGCCTTCGTTGACCAGCAATACGCTGTTGGCGAGTTTTGCCAGTGGCGAGAGGTGGCTGTCGGTGAGGATCAGGGTGTTGGCCTGCTGCTGGCGGGCGAAGCGCAGGCAGTGCTGGGTTTCCTTGGCGTAGGGCACGAAGCTGATGGCGATGACCAGATCGTTGGCTCGCACGCTGCGCATCTGCTCTCGATAACTGCCGCCGAGCCCGGACACCAGATGAATTCGTTTCTGAGTGTGTTGCAAGTTGTAAACGAGGTAGTCGGCGACCGCGAAGGAGCGGCGCACGCCGACGACATAAATGTTGTCGGCGTTGACGATCAGGTCGACGGCTTTTTCGAACGCGGCGTCGTCGAGTTCGCGGCCCAGGCGTTCGATGCCGGAGCGGGTGGCGTCGATGCATTCGCGGGCGAGGTCGCCGGCGCTGGCTTGCTGCGATTGGTTGGCGATCATGCTACGGATGCGTTGCTGGTAGTTTTGCACCGGTGAGGCTTTGTGCGTGTAGGCGCTGCGGAACAAGGCCTGCATTTCGCTGAAGCCGCTAAAACCGAAGCGTTGCGAGAAGCGGACGATGGCGGACGGGTGGACTTCGCACTCGCGGGCGATGTCGCTGATGCGGTCGACCATGATCCGGTCGCTCTGCTGGCTGATGTAGCTGGCGATGCGTTTGAGCTGGCGCGGCAGGGCGTCGTATTCGTCGGTGATCAGTTGCAGCAGGCGCTCGGCATTGATCGGGGGGCTGGCGAGTGAAACCTCGTCGGTGGCCGGCAGATCGGGGCGGGGCATAGGTCATCCTTCAGGCTGTTTGATCACACGGTGGGCCTGATAGTAGGGGGGCTTTTGCGGTTCTGCTTTGCTGAAACGATGCAGTGCGTGGTAAAAAATTGCGTCTGGGCGCTGCGTGGTTAGCCGTTTGTCTTCTATATACAGCCGCTCGACTGAATTTCTTGCTATAAACGCACTCCGATGGCCGTGTGAACCCTGTGTCAGAGCAGTTTCCGGACGTTGTCGGACAAATTCCCTGTATTTACAGTTGCTGAGGCCTCATTCGGGCCTTAGACTGCCGCCCCTCGTAAATTGAGTGCCGGGTGGCATTTGCAATAAACGATGCCTTTTCGCCGACCGCACGCGGTTCGCCGAAACGCTCCCTAATTCGCCTTAATGCACGTTTTTTTATAGAGATATCAATGACAAAGGACAAGTTGCTGGCCATGCCGGCAGATGACTACATGAATTCCGAGCAGCACGCTTTCTTCACTGAGCTGTTGCAGAACATGAAAGTCGAAACCCACGAGCGCATTGAGCAAAATCGTATCGCCATCGAAAGCCTGGACACCCCGGCTGACCCGGCGGACGCGGCTTCGGTTGAAGAAGAGCGCACTTGGCTGGTGAACGCGATCGATCGCGACCAGCGCATGCTGCCGCAACTGGAACAAGCCCTTGAGCGCATCAAGGAAGACAGTTTTGGCTGGTGCGATGACAGCGGCGAGGCCATTGGCCTGAAACGCCTGCTGATCAGCCCGACCACCAAGTACTGCATCGAAGCTCAAGAGCGTCACGAGCAGATCGACAAGCACCAGCGTCAGGCCTGATTTTTCCGGCGCTGTGATCGCGGGCAAGTCCGCCCCACAAGGTTCAACACCGAACCTGTGGGAGCCGGGCTTGCCCGCGAAGCTTTTTATCGTCCGCAATATTTCCGCGCGATTCCATTGACCTGCCACAGACCCCACGACTAACGGACCATGGATAATGGCGTTGTAGTGGCGTTTAATGCAGTCACAATAATGAGAACAAGCGTGGGGTGTTGATATGACGAGAGATGGATCTCTGGTTGGGGCTTTGCCTGCACCAGTGCTTTTGCCGAAAAACCGCTGGATCGCACCGACCCTGCAAAGCATCGCCCTGATGCTGTTGCTGGCCGGCATGACGCTAGGTGAATGGTCGCTGTACATCGGCACGCCGCTGGCGGTGCTGATTGTCTGGCTGCCGCGCTTGCGCTCTCGCGCCATCCCCGATACCCAGCCTGCCGACAGCGGCAGCGCCATGTCCGAACTGACCCGCGACCTTTCCTATACCACCAGTCATAACGCCTTATCGGCGGCGGGTGTGGCGTTTTCGGTCAAGGAACTGGCGAGCAAACTCGAATCGCAACTGGATGCGGCGGCGCAAATCGTCAGCAATGCCGAGGTGATGATCGCCACCGAACACGCGACTTCGCAGCTCAGCCGTGCCGCGCTTGAAGCAGCGAGTCAGGCCCATCACAGTAGCGTGGCGGGGCGCACGGAACTGGTGGATTCGATCGCGCGCATGCATCAGCTCAGTCAGCGCGCGAATGCCAGCCGTGAATTGATCGAAGCCTTGAGTGTGCGCAGTGACGATATTCAGCGCGTGACTCTGGTGATTCAGTCGATTGCCAGCCAGACCAATCTGCTCGCATTGAACGCGGCGATCGAAGCGGCGCGGGCCGGTGAGCATGGTCGCGGTTTTGCCGTGGTGGCGGATGAGGTTCGTGGATTGGCGGCGCGCACGGCCTCGGCGACCGGTGAAGTGGGTGAGATGGTCGCCGACATTCAACAACGCACGGCGCAGGTGGTGGAGCAGATTCGCCAGCTGTCGAGTGATCTGCAGACCGGTGTCGAGCAGGTCGAGCACACCGGCCAGCATCTGGAGAACATCGCGCGACTGGCCGCCGGGGTGGAAACCCAGGTCGGTGAAATCGCTCAGGGTGCGGAAACCAATCGCGAACAACTCGACAGCCTGTTCAAGGCTATCGAGCAGATGCGCAGCGACCTGGCGATCAGCGATCAACAAACTCGCCGCCTCGCCGAAGCCGCAGTGCAGATGGAAGGGCAGGCGGAAACCATCAGCGAGCGTCTGGCCGAAGTCGGGCTGGATGACTATCACCAGCGCATCTACGATCTGGCCCGCGAAGGGGCGAGCCAGATTGCCGCGCGGTTCGAAGCGGATGTCGAGCAGGGGCGGATCAGCCTCGAGGACTTGTTCGACCGCCAGTATCAGCCGATCCCGAATACGCAGCCGGCGAAATTTCAGACCCGTTTCGACCGTTACACCGATCAGGTGCTGCCGGCGATTCAGGAGCCCTTGTTGCCGCGTCACGAGGGGTTGGTGTTCGCCATAGCCTGTACGCAGCAGGGATATGTGCCGACCCATAATCAGGCGTTTAGTCAGCCATTGACCGGCGATGCGCAGGTCGATGCGGTCAACAATCGCACCAAACGCAAGTTTGCCGACCGCACCGGTATTCGCTGCGGTAGCCATCAGCAACCGGTGTTGTTGCAGACCTACACCCGCGACACCGGTGAGCTGATGCATGACCTGTCGGTGCCGATCATGATCAAGGGCCGGCACTGGGGTGGTTTGCGTCTGGGCTATAAGCCGGAAGGTCCGCGCTGAGGGATTGTTACGCCCGATGCAATGAATCTGTGCAGGGAGCTTGCTGTTTCCGTTCTAAAGAAACCATTAATCTGACCACTTAGTTAGGTTGCTAATGATTTCGGGAGGGCTGCATGCAGTGCAGAGTTGATGTTGCCGTGATGATCGGCAGTGGCGTGCCGTCCGGTTTGCGCGCAATGGGTCGTAGCGTTTGCTGGGTGGTGCTGCTCAATGGCGAGCGTCGCGGCACCGCTTTTGCCAGTCGCGACGAAGCGGAAGAGTGCAAGGCTGCGTGGCTAGCGCAGATGCACGCCGAGCCGACCGACAGCCTTCACTGCCCCGTGATTACTTGCCGCGATGCAAGCGTACATTCAGCTCATCGACCATGACCGCTTCTTCACCGTCGGCCCTCAGCCATTCCTTGAGTAACTGTGCTTGTTGCGGCGACCAAAAGTCGGCGTCGATAAGTTTGGTATTGGCGTCCAGCGGATGCGCCTCGATGAAATCGTCGATTGCGTTACCTTCTGAAGGCAGTCCCAGTTGATCGAACAGGGTTTTCAGATCGTATGCTGGCAGTTCCATCTTGTACTCCTTTGGTGGGCGCCGGTATGGCGCGTTCGATCGCTCTCTTTATCTGAGGCAGCCGTTCGCCAGGAGTTCGATCTTTGACTCGAGTGAGCGGGCAAGGGCGCAGGCTTCGTTGTGATCTTCGCGGAAACCTCTTACGCGTCCGGTCGATGTTTCCTTTATGTGAAAGAACGCGTTGCCGGCGGGCACGACCTGAAATCGGGGACAATGGTCGTTGATGTCAGTGGCACTCAGTATGAGTGGTGATTTGATCCGGTCGTCAGCAGTCATGGCAAAGTGAGTCAGAGTGCACATATGAAGTCCTTTTCATCAGTCGGCCGGGATTTAAAGGCCGTTGCGGGTAGTCGTAATGAGCATCGCTGCTCTAGAATCGCCAGTACCTGTTGACGACAGGGCTTATCTAAAGCAATTTTTCGCCAGCGATATGTCGGAAAAGTGCTTTTTTTCGTGAGAATTTTCCCTAAAGTTCGTAGTCAGAATGCTCTTGCCGACGCTGAGGATTTTTCCTTCAAGTTTTGGCGACATCGGGATGAGTTTTGCGGGTGACAATCCAGTAGTCTTAGCAACCTCGCGTTGAATGAGCACTCTGCTCGATTCGGGCTTTATTGATTTATTTGGCAGTGACATCGGCCTGGCCGGTTTTTTGCCGTGCGCGTTTTCCGTGTGCGGTTTTTTCAGATGTGGGGATGTTTCTTTGGCAGTCAGTAATCTCGATATGCATGCTTTGTTCGTGTTGGGTGATTTGCGTGCAAAGCTGGTCAAGCTGTTCCAGTCGCGTTTTGTTTACATCACCGAACAGAACGCTGAAGGCATTTACGTGGCCGAGATCGACACCGAAAGCGCCTTGGTGGTCGATGACAAACCGGGGCTCAAGCTCAAGGTCGGCGATCATTTCAGTGCATCGGTCTTGCCCAGCCGCGAAGGCGGCAAGATGGATATCCGTTTTCGCGAAATCAAACTCACGGTTTATGGACTGGGCGATTACGCCTTTGTCGACACTGCCGACGGGCACGCGATCCTGTTCAAGGAAGGCCACAGCGTGGTGACCGTGTTTGCGGCCAACCAGCAGTTGCAGGAAGGGCTGACCAAGACCCTCAAAGCCGTTACCGCCAAAGCCGCCAAGTGGCGCAAGGGCGAGCTGGTGACGTTCAAGGCCAGCGAGTGAGCCGCGCGGATTTCCATGCGCAGAACCTCGACACTGCACGCGAGGAGGCTCGGCGTTTATTCGCCGCCAAGGCCGAACTGCAAGGCGCCTGGCTGAATTGGCTGGCTGCGCAGATCTACGCACTGCGTCCTGCGGAATACGCCAGCATGGTCAGACGCGAGCTGCAAAGCCTGCAGGAAAAGTCTGATTCATAACCTCGTCCGGAGCGCGGCCCGGAAAAAGCAGGAACCTCGGCTACAGTCAGTTGACTGAGTATTCAGAGGCTTGCGGTCTTCTGCCAGGCCAACCTGCCATTGCTGTGAACAGCACGAGGTGCAATGCATGAACGGATTTCGACGGTTATTGGCCGCCAGCGTGGCCACGTTCGGTTTGCTGACATCAGCGCCATCGGTGATGGCCGCCCAGGCGCCGATCCATTTTGCCGACCTGAACTGGGAAAGCGGCAGCCTGATTACCGATGTGCTGCGGATCATCGTCGAGAAGGGTTACGGCTTACCGACCGACACCTTGCCTGGCACCACCATCACGCTGGAAACCGCACTGGCCAACAATGATATTCAGGTCATTGGCGAGGAGTGGGCCGGGCGCAGTCCGGTATGGGTCAAGGCCGAAGCCGAAGGCAAAGTCGTCAGCCTGGGCGATACCGTCAAAGGCGCTACCGAGGGCTGGTGGGTGCCGGAGTACGTGATCAAGGGTGACCCGGCCAAAGGCATCAAGCCGCTGGCGCCGGATCTGCGCAGTGTCAGTGATCTGAAAAAGTACAAGGACGTGTTCAAGGATCCGGAAACACCGGGCAAGGGTCGGTTCCTCAACAGTCCGATTGGCTGGACCTCGGAAGTGGTCAACAAGCAGAAGTTGACCGCTTACGGCTTGCAGGATGATTACACCAACTTCCGCAGTGGTTCGGGGGCGGCCCTGGATGCCGAGATCAGTTCTTCGATTCGTCGTGGCAAACCTGTGCTGTTTTACTACTGGTCGCCGACGCCGTTGCTCGGCAAGTTCAAGCTGGTGCAGCTTGAGGAACCGCCGTTTGATGCTGAGGCGTGGAAGACGCTGACTGACGCCGATAACCCTAATCCAAAACCGACCCGGTCGCTGGCGTCGAAGCTGTCGATTGGCGTGTCTACACCGTTTCAGAAGCAGTACCCGCAGATTGCCGAGTTTTTCAGCAAAGTGGATTTTCCGATCGAGCCGTTGAACAAGGCGTTGGCGGACATGAGCGAGAAGCACACGGCACCGCGTGACGCGGCGGTGGCCTTCATGAAGGCGCACCCGGATGTGTGGCAGGCGTGGTTGGCGAAGGATGTGGCGGAGAAGGTTTCGGCTGATTTGAAGTAAAGGGTTGAGACTGATGGCCTCATCGCGAGCAGGCTCACTCCTACATTTGGAATGCGTCCCCCCCTGTAGGAGTGAGCCTGCTCGCGATGCTTTTAAAACTTCGTCTGCACCGCTAATTCAAAAGTACGCGGTGTTCCGAGGTAATACGCTGGCGAAACATGCGCAAACTCGGCATACACCTCATTGGTCAGATTACGCACGCGCCCGGTCACGGTGGTGTGCGAATCAACCTTGTAGCTGAGGAAGCTGCCGAACAAGGTGTACGACGGCACCGTCATGGTGTTGGCCGTGTCCGCATACACCGACGCCACATATCGCGCATCAACCCCACCTTGCCATTGCGGCGAAAAATCATAAGTCAGCCATAGATTGCCAACTCGATCCGGCACATTGGTCGGCGTATTGCCCTTGCGTGACACCACCACGCCGGCAGCATTCTTTTCGGTGAAATCATCGTACTGCGCATCGACCCAGGCGAAGTTGCCTTCGGCCAGCAACTTGTCAGTGATCCGCAGCGAACTGGCTATTTCCACTCCTTTCGACGTCTGTTGACCGACCGGAATACTGCCGGCCGGATCCAGCGGATCCGTCACGGCGAAGTCCTTTCGCTCAATCGTGTACGCGGCAATCGTCGCCGAGCCACGTCCATTCAGATAATCGAATTTGCTGCCGATCTCCCATTGCTTGCCAGTCGAGACGTCGAAGTCCTGCGTACCATTCGGTTGCTCGGCGGCGGTGCTGTATTGCACGTAGACGTTTGCCGATGGAATGAATTGGTACGTCAGGCCGGCGCGACCGGTGACTGGCTCCCAACTGCGCTTGAGGTGCTTGGGGTTGGCGGCGGTCACGGTGCGATGGTTGGTCACGTCGAGGTCAATGTCGTCATAGCGCAGACCGGTGAGCAGCGACAGTTTGTCGGTCAACGCCAGACGGTTTTCCACGAACAGTGCCTTGGTGGTGACCTCGTTGGTTTTGTCGCTGATCAACTTGGGGTTGGTGCCCGGGATGTCGTAGAAATGCCCCGGACGATAGTTGTTCGGGTCAACCGTGCTCGCACCTTTGACGTTCAGCGGCGAGTTGGTGGTCTGGTTGACCTTGTATTCGAAGCCCCCCGACCACGTCGTGTCGAGACCGAACAGCGTGTTGTCGTGGCGCAGGTCGAACTGGTTGCCGTTCTGCTCGCCCTGATGGCGCACCTGATACGCAGTGGAGCGATTCACTGCCGTGTTGTCGGCGTTGTACTGGTAGGTTTCGAGATTGCGGTAATCGCGCTGGCTGTCGAGGTGATACAGCGTGTTGCGCAGGGTGGTGCTGTCGTTGATCCGGTAATCGATGATCGAGCGAACCCAGATCGTCCGCTGCTCGTAGCGACCGTCCTCGACGTTGTAGTTGTTGAAGCGGTTGTGTTTATCGATCTTCAGCTCGCCGGCCTTGGGGTTGAGCACGGGCGTGCCCCAGTACGGACTGTCTTCATGTTCATCCTGATATTCCAGGGCCAACGTGTGCGACAGGTCGGGCGTGAGATCGCTGAGCAGCGAGAACGCCACGCTCCAGGCATCGCGCTCCTGGCGGTCGATGTAGCCGTTGCTGGTGTTGTGGCTGACGTCGAGTCGCGCGTAGTGCTGCACGTCGGCGCTCGGCTCGGTCAGTGCATGATTGAGGCCGAACGCGGTTTCGGTGGTGTCGTAGGTTCCGTAGCTGACCCGGCCTTCAACTGCTTGTTCATCGCGGGTGGCCAGTTTGGTTACGTAGTTCAGCGAGCCGCCCACTGAGCCCGCACCATTGATCAGCGATGACGGGCCGCCGACCAGTTCCACACGATCATAGATCCACGAATCGACAGGCCGCGCGAGGCCGCCGGAAACGTTGATGCCGTTGAACATCTGGGTGATCTGGCTGCTGGTGAAGCCGCGATAGGAAACGAAACCGCCAAATCCCGGCGGCGCACTGGCGTTGACCCCGGGCAAGGTGTTGGCGGCGTCCTGGAAGTTCTGCGCGCCATGGCGTTCGATATCGTTGCGCTTGGCGATGGCCACCGAGGCGGGTGTGTCGCGCACGCTCAAGCCGAGGCGCGAGGCCATGCCGCTGGACTGGTCGAGGCTCAGGCCCGGTTCCGCGCCGGACTCGCCCTCGATGGTGATCGGCGCGAGATCCACGGTGGATTGCGCCCAGACGTTGACGGACAGGCAGCCGCACAGGCTCGCCAGCAGAGTGAGTTGTTTCATCATTGAATCCTGAATGCTTGTCTAGGAGTCAGCGCACAGGCAAACGCCGCGCGTTGGCGCAGTGGGCTGACAAATCAAAAACGCAAAGACACTCAGGCGAGCGGTGGGGCGCGAGGGTTGGCTGAAGGCCAGGTGAAGCGGGCAGGGAGGTCAGCGCTGACGATGGGCGCCAGTGGCGGACTGTGCTGTTCTGGCAGGATCGCCAAGGTCAGGCTGGAGTTGAACGCTGGGCCCATGCCGCCGCCGACCGAGCACAGCGGGCAGCCGAACGCCTTGGACAGGGTCGGCAGTTGTTCTTCAGTGGGGTTGCTGGCGAGCGGCGCTTGAGTGGCCGGGTCGACCGTACAGAACTGGCCGCCGATACCGTTGAGCTGCATGCCGACCATTTGTCCGTGACCGATGCTGCAGGCGAACACGTTGAACAGGACGCAGCAATAGAGCATCCAGGCCAGCAGTGAGCGATCGGAACGGGAGAATTTCATGGGGCGGCACTTTACCGTACCGCTGATCGGTCGTGCACTTGAAAAAAATCCGACTAGGATGATTTGTTCAAATCCCTTTCCAAGGATTTCAACCATGACCTTTGTGTTGGCTCAATGGCTGGTGACAACGTTCGCGGTGATCGCCTTGATGCACGTGTATTGGGCGTTGGGTGGGCAATGGGCGGCAGCGGTGGTGGTGCCGCAGGTGCCGGTGCGCGGTTTTGTCGCAACGGTGCGGCCGGCGTTCAAGCCTTCGGGTTGGCTCACGTTGATCGTGGCGGCCGCGTTGTTGGTGATTGCGGCATTGGTGTGCATGCGGGTGGGCTGGGGAATGCCGGCGGTGACGCACAAGGCGCTGCAATGGGTGATCAGCGCGATTGCGCTGTTGATGTTTGCCCGGGCGATTGGTGATTCCAATCTGGTCGGGTTTTTCAAGGAAGTGAAGGACTCACGGTTTGCGCGGCTGGACACCTGGGTGTATTCGCCATTGTGTGCGGTGTTGGGGGCGGGGTTGTTGGCGGTGGCTTGGGTTTGAGGTTGATCTGAAATTTCTGATGACCTGGTCGGCCCCTTCGCGAGCAAGCTCGCTCCCACATTTGGAATGCGTTCTT